>JBKPFI010000039.1:0-3893 GCA_046728775.1 Actinomycetota bacterium
TAGCGGCTGATGGTGTGATCGACGTCGCGCTTGCAGCAGCGCGACCCGGCGGCCGCGCGGCGAGCTGTGGAGCCGGATCGACCACGAGTTCGTCGACCGCGCGGTGTGGGTGCCGCTGTACAACCCACGCACCGCGACGGCGCTGGGCCCGCGCGTCGGCAACTACAAGTACCACCCGTTCTGGAACGTGCTGCTGGATCAGCTCTGGGTTCGCTGAAGGGCGGCCACGGCTCGGCTACCCCGACGCCTCCGGCATGAAGTAGGCCAGGATGCGAACGGAGGCTGCGCCGTCCGGAGTGTCGGCCTGTTCGCGGGTCGCGTAGGGCTCTATCAGAACCTCGAGCCCGGCCTGGAGCTCGCGAAGCTCGTCCGGCGTCAGGGCGAAGCGAGCGTTGAAGGCCCCCGAGGCGCGAAGCCAGTCGACCGGAAGCCGCGGCTCGTCGGCCTCCAACCAACGGCGCGGCAGGTCGACGTACTGAAGCAGCACAGCGTTAGCGAGCTGCCGCGCGGCCTCCTGCCCTTCCGGGTCGTCAGGCATCTCGAAAACGAAGCCGCGTCCCGCCGCGCGCCACTCCCCGTCCTCGGCGACGGCAAGCCCGCACGCCTCGAACTCCGCGAGCGCGGCCTCGACCGCGGTCGCGTCCCCGCCGAGCGCTTCCGAGAGTGCAGTGAGCGAGAGCGGGCCCTCACGCCGAAGCGTGTCGAAGATCCGAAGCCGGGTCGGAGCGGCCAGCGCGAGCATCCCCGCGGCTTCGGTAAGGACGAGGTCGCCGACGGCGTTGAGGCTGGGCTTCGGTGGATGCGTCGCCACGCCTCCCATTCTGATCCGGGTGAGCGCGTAGCGACGCTGACGCTCTCGAACCTCGGGCCACCCGATCTTGTTGCAACGGGTCGTGTGGACGAGAAGTCACAGATCTGGCGCAATTGAGGTTGACGGCGATCGGTGTCTGACACCGTTGAGCCAGGGAACGTGCTCGGCGTGTGGCGGCGGGGCCCACGCGAGAGATAATCGGCCCTCAAGCAACTTAGCGGTGCACGGGCGGGGGTTGGAGGCCTGGCAGTCCGAATGCCCGCGAGAGAGGAGGCGATCATGCGGCTTCGCTTGGCGGCTCTACTGGTGACAGGACTCGCGCTTGTCGCCGCACCGACGGCGACGGCGAACAAGCCACTGAAGGTCCCGATCGTGATCGAGCCGCTCACGCTGACCGGCGTCTGCGACTTCCCGGTTCTGCTCGAAGCAGTGGGGGCGCAGAACCAGAAGATCATCACCTTCAGCGACGGCAGGGTTACGGTCAACGGCCAGCTCACGGTGCGGGCCACGAACCTCGACGATCCGTCCAAGGTCTGGGAGGAAACGTCATCCGGGCCCCTCTTCTTCGATCCGCTGCCGGACGGCTCGACGGCGGTCAAGGGCACCGGCACCAACCTCTGGTACTTCTTCCCGGGCCAGGTCGAGGAAGGCGCGCCGGGTGCGCTCTTCTGGGTCAGAGGGTTGTCGACCGAGATCCTCGACCCGAATGGCGTCCCCGTCACGGGCACGTTCGAGCACCATGGGTCGATCGAGAACCTCTGCGTGACACTGGCATAGACCGTGACGCTCCGGCCAGGGCTAGAGCGAGCTCTGGCCGGAGTCCCCCAGGCTGATCCGGCGTGCCTGAGACAGATCCTTCACAGAATTGGCACAGGACGGACTTGACAGCGGCGGGTGTCCGACACCGTTTCCCCGACGGAGAATCAAGCTCGCGGTGTTGATGGCCCGCGTCTACTGAAAGGCCGCTCCGGTCCAGGCCAAGTTGTAGAAAGTCCAAACAGCTCAAGTAGCGAAACCCGTGGATGATCGCGAGCGACCGTAGTCCCGCAGAGCGTCAACTCGGCCGCCCAGGGTAGGGAGATAGGGAACGGAGCCTGAGCGTAAGGGTTAAGCCACAGCTGTGGCTCAATTTGACCGAGATTCCACGGCATCAGCCGAGGGATGTGAAGGACGGCGGAGACGCGTCGATTTCGGTTCGGGCGAAAGAGGCGGTCCGGTTGGCGGACCACCCGCGTGGTAAGTGCTCCTGCTCGTTCGCCGAGAATCTGGATGGCTTCACTCCCGTACAGCACGTCGAAAGCATCTTCAGTTCCTTGGAAAGTATGTGTGTTGCCAAGCGCAATCAAATAGGGCCGCCCCGCTAGCTCGTATCGGCTCTTTTTCGATTTGAGGGCCTTTGCTATCGCTTGGGTCGATCCGCCCCAAGCTGTCCTTACCGGCTCGACGCCGATGGGGCGGTCTGCGCGTGCCGTCCCCTCCGCGCTGCCTAACGGCCATGCTCGAATACGAAATCTCCAATCGCCGACTCTAACCACTTGCTCAGGAAGATTCGGGCGACCAGCTGCGGTCCGGACCGTAGCCCTAAGCGCCTGAGGGTCGACCTTCTCGAGCCAGGGCAGGATCTGCCGGCGAAGCTCCGCCCCTCGTGGTGTTGCTTTACCCTCGGCAACAATCTCAACGAACACCGTGATTCCTGGCGCCGCAGCCTTATTAACCTCGTCAAACGCTCGCTTGAGGCGCTTTTCCCTTGCGCGAAACGCCGCAGGGTCCCCTACAAGGCGAGCCTCAGCTATAAAGGACGCCGACTTGTCGCAGGACGGCCAGCAAAGAAAGTCAGGTTGACGGCCCGAGCCGCCGCCCGGTTCCACTCTGACCGAAAGAGGCGTTCGTAGGAATGCAGCGTGGAGGAAAAGTTCAATGTATGCCGCCTCGACCTGTACATCGCGGCCAGACGAGAAATCCTCTCGGATCCGCCACGCCTTAGAAGGGGGAAGTTCGGAAAACCACTCATTCAGCACAATTCTCACGCGGTCAAAGACAACGTCGTTGACCCGGTCGAGAATAGCGAACCAGGTTTCGTTGTCGCGAATGACGCTGGAGTCGGTTCTCGTTCGATTAGAAAAGAGCAAACACTCAAACAGGGTCGACAGACTGCACCGCGTTCTCAGGATGTTTGCTCGAAGCCGTGACCAGTAGGCGTTACGAGCAACCGGTGTTCGTGCCGCAGTCGCGGCAGGTGTAGCAGCTGCCTGTTCTGACCATCCGGCCGCCGCACTTGGCGCACTCGACCGCGTCTTCCCAGTTGTTGAACAGAGCGGTTTGGCCCGGCGGGGCCGCCTCGGCGGGAACCTCCGCCGCCGGCTTGCCCTCCAGTGCTGCATACGACTGCGCCAGGCGCGCCCGCACCTCCGGCGAAAGGATCCCGACCTCCTCCTGGTGCTCGACCGAGAGGAAGCGCTTGCCCATCCACCTGAAGATGTAGTCGACGATCGACTTCGCGACTCGGATGTCCGGGTCGTTCGTCATGCCGCTCGGCTCGAAGCGCATGTGGGCGAACTTCGAGACGTACACCTCGAGCGGCACGCCGTACTGCAGGCCCAGCGAGACCGAGATCATGAACGAGTTCATCAGGCCCGCAAGGGTCGTGCCCTCTTTGGCGATGTCAACGAAGATGTCGCCGGGCGAGCCGTCCTCGTACAGGCCGACGTGGATGTAGCCCTCGTAGTCGCCGACGCGGAACTTGCGGCCGACCTCGACGCGGTCTTCCGGTAGCCGGCGGCGCTGCGTCAGCGGCACCGGTGGCGCGGCCGGCACCGCCAGCTGCGACTCGCCGTCCTTGCGGCCCGACAACGGCTGCGCGACCTTGCAGTTATCGCGGTAGATCGCGATCGCCTTCACGCCGAGCTTCCACGAGTCGATCAGGAGCTGCGACACCTCGTCCACGGAAACCGTCTCGGGCAGGTTGACCGTCTTCGAGATCGCGCCCGAGATGAACGGCTGGACGGCGCCCATCATCTTCACGTGGCCGGTGTAGTGGATCGCGCGCTCGCCGATCGCGCAGTCGAAGACCGGATAGTGCTCC
>JBKPFI010000210.1:0-1408 GCA_046728775.1 Actinomycetota bacterium
ACAAACTGCTGTCGGCCGACTACTCCCAGGTCGAGCTGAGGATCCTCGCGCACGTCTCGGGCGAGCCGAAGCTGCGCGAGGCATTCGAGGCCGGCGAGGACATCCACGCCGCCACGGCCGCGGAGGTGCTCGCCAAGGAGCGCGCGACCCTGACGAAGGACGAGCGAAACGTCGCCAAGATGGTCAACTTCGGGATCATCTACGGCATCTCGGCGTTCGGGCTCTCGGAGAACCTCGAGATCCCGCGTGAGGAGGCGCAGGCCTACATCGACGCCTACCTCGCGCGCTTCCCGCACGTGCAGGACTTCATCCAGCGCACGATCGAGCAGGCCGAGCGCGACGGCTACGTGACCACGCTGCTCGGCCGCAGGCGGCCGGTCCCCGAGATCCGCGCCTCGAACCGGCAAACGCGAGGTCTCGGCGAGCGCCTGGCCGTGAACTCGGTCATGCAGGGCACCGCCGCTGACGTGATCAAGAAGGCGATGGTCTCGATCCACCGCCGCCTGCGCGACGAGGGCCGGGCGGCCAGGCTCGTCCTGCAGGTGCACGACGAGCTGCTGCTCGAGGTCCCGGACGCCGAGGTCGCGGCGGTGAAGAAGCTGGTCCACGAGGAGATGTGTAACGCCTACCCGCTCGACCCTCCGCTCGAGGTCGACATCGGAGTCGGCGAAGACTGGAACGACTCGAAGCGTTGAAGTCCGCCACCGGCTTCGCCGGCACCATGACGACTTCAACGCTTATCAGGCGCCGACTCCGGCCGCAGCGGCCGTGGCTGGCAAAGCCGGCCACGGTGGGGAACTGGCCTCGACCTAGTCCGCCAGGCGTGCGAACGTCGGGATGAGCGCGATGAAAGCCGCGGCGGCCAGGAGCGCGGGCAGCGCGAGGCCGATGGCCCCTAGCCGTCGGCCGATCGTCGCGTCTCGCTGCACCACGGCACTCACGAGCGCGATCAGCGCGGAGAGCACGGCGCCGCCGAAGATGGCGTACCAGGTAAGGGCAAACGTCGCCGACCAGTTTGCTGCGCCGCGCACGGCGAGCAGCACGATTGTCAGTCCGAGAAGGAGAACTGAGACGATGCCGGGGCGCATTCGCCTCGTCGCTGCTCAGCTCGGTTGCGGCGCGGTGGTTCGGTCCGGTGGGCGGAGCGCGACCACGGGCGCCGACTCGTCGCGGCGGTCCAGGGCTCGTACGAGCGCCTCGACGCAGTCGGGGTCGAACTGGCTGCCGGCGTCCAGCGCGAGCTCGGCCCGGGCCTCGTCCTTCGGAAGCGCTGCCCGGTACGGGCGGTCCTCGGTCATCGCGCGGTAGGCGTCGCAGACCGCGACGATCCGGGCGCCGAGCGGGATCTCGCGTCCCGCGAGGCCGTCCGGGTAGCCGGTGCCGTCCCAGCGCTCGTGATGGTGGCGGA
>JBKPFI010000216.1:0-1805 GCA_046728775.1 Actinomycetota bacterium
CCTGTATGCGCTGTACTTCACGAACATCCGCTACACGGAAGGGTTCCGCGTCGGACTGATCGCGTTCACGGCGGCGGTGCTCGGGGGGATCGGCAACCTGCCGGGCGCGGTCCTCGGCGGGCTCGTGATCGGGTTCGTCGAGTCCTTCAACAACGGCCTCGGCTGGCACGCGCCCGGAAGCGACTGGAGCCAGTCGATCATCTTCGCGATCCTGATCCTGATCCTCGTCTTCCGGCCCGAAGGGCTGCTCGGCGAGCGTACACCGGAGGGCGCGTAGTGGCTCTCGGGATGCAAGCGGTCCGTGAGCGCACGCCCGCGCTGAAGCGGCAGAGCATGCCGCGCGCGAAGCGGGCGGCGATCGTCGGGATCCCGGCGTTCCTCGTCCTCGCGATCACCGGCTCGGCGTCGTTCGGCCTGATCGTCGCCGCCCTGATCTTCGTTGCGCTCTACGTGCCTGCCTGGGACGTGCTTCCCCTCGGCAAGTGGATCGTTCCGCTCGGCGTCCTTCTGATCGCGGTGCTCTACCCCATCTACCAGCCGAATCTGTTCGACGTGCTCGTGTTCGGCAACTTCCCGAGCGTCGACACGGGCGTGACGATGATGATCTTCATCATGATGGCGCTCGGCCTGAACATCGTCGTCGGCTACGCCGGTCTCCTCGACCTCGGCTATGTCGCGTTCTACGCGATGGGTGCGTACACGGTCGCCTGGTTCGCCTCACAGCACTTCTCGGGTGTCAAGGTGCACGCCGGCGGCGTCGGCGTAGCCCCCACGACGCCCGGCTTTCACATCTCGATCTGGATCGTGCTCGTGATCGCCGGGATCTTCGCGACGATCGCGGGGATCCTGATCGGCTTCCCGACCCTGCGCCTGCGAGGCGACTACCTCGCGATCGTGACGCTCGGCTTCGGGGAGATCATGCCCCAGGTCGCCAACAACGGCGACAACCTCCTCGGGCACAACATCACGAACGGCCCCCAGGGGATCAACCCGATCGACCCGCCGGGCTTCGGCAATACGCTGCACAACACCGTCGGGCTCCCCTCGGACTACTTGAGCTCTCCGAACTCCACTCGGCTCTTCTACTGGACCGCGCTCTTCCTGGTCGTGTTCACAGTGTTCTGCTCGGCCCGGCTGCGCGACTCCCGCCTGGGGCGAGCGTGGATCGCGATCCGCGAGGACGAGACGGCCGCCGCCGCGATGGGCGTCCCGCTGATGAGAACGAAGACGTGGGCGTATGCGGGCGGCGCGTTCTTCGGGGGCGTGGCCGGAGCCTACTACGGGAGCTTCAAGGGAGGGACCTTTCCCGGCGACTTCTACTTCAACATCTCCGTCTTCATCCTCTGCATGGTCATCCTCGGGGGGATGGGCAACATCTGGGGCGTGATCGTCGGCGCGGCGTTCCTCTCGTACCTGAACCAGGAGGGGCTGGCGAACATCGGCGCCTGGATGAACAAGCACGGCGTCAGCGACACGCTGTTCGGCCACGACATCGACGTGCCGCTCTACACGTCGGGCATCTTCGGGATCATCCTCGTGCTGACGATGCTCTTCAGGCCGGAGGGGCTCATCCCGAGCGAGCGGCGGAAGGCCGAGTTCCGGGAGGGCGTCCACGACCAGCCTCTGTACGACGTGACACACGAATAGAACGTGGCCGACCTGCTGACAGCCGTGGGCGTGCGCAAGGAGTTCGGCGGGCTCGTCGCCGTGAACGACGTCGACTTCACGATTCCCGAGCGCTCGATCGTCAGCCTGATCGGCCCCAACGGAGCGGGGAAGACGACGTTCTTCAACATGCTCACGGG
>JBKPFI010000412.1:0-4041 GCA_046728775.1 Actinomycetota bacterium
GCTGCGGGAGGCCGCGGAGGAAGGTCGCCTGCGCGAGGTGCCTGGGATCGGGCCGGAGACGGAGCGGAAGCTCCTCGCCGCACTGGCGCGGGAGCCGTCTGCCGCCAGTCCGCGGCCGCTGCTGCTGAACCGCAGTCGCCCGCTCGTGGAGTCGGTCGCGGAGGCGCTCGGCGGCGCTGCGGCCGGGGATCCGCGCCGCTGGCGGGACGCGTCGGAGCGGCTCGTGGTGGTCGTGCCGGCAGTCCGGGCCGAGCCGGTCTTGCAGCGGTTCGAGGAGCTGCCGCAGATCGTCGCCGTCGTCGAGCGCGGCGGCCGGCGGGCGCTTGGCGTCACGGCAGAGGGTGTGCCGGTCGAGCTCGTGGTAGCCGAGCCGGCGCGGTTCGGGACCGAGCTCGTGCGGGCGACCGGCTCGCCGGAGTGGGTCGCGGCGCTCGAGCCGCTGCCCGAGTCGCCGGACGAGGAGAGTGTGTTCGCCGCGCTCGGTCGAGAACCCGTGCCGCCCGAGCTGCGCGAGGCCGGCGCGCCCGCCGCGGCGCAGCTCGTCGAGGTCGCCGACATCCGCGGCGACCTGCACTGCCACTCGACCTGGTCGGACGGCAAGGCGTCGATCGACGAGATGGCCGTCGCAGCGCGCGACCGCGGCTACCAGTACCTGGCGATCTGCGACCACACGGTCAGCGTCGGCGCAGTGCCGGGCCTTGACGCGGACGGCGTGCGGCGGCAGGCGGAGGAGATCGCGGCGGCGAACGAGCGGCTGGCGCCGTTCCGCGTGCTGCGCGGCACGGAGTGCGACATCCGCCGCGACGGCACGCTCGACCTCCCGGACGACCTGCTGGCCGAGCTCGACTGGGTGCAGGCGAGCGTCCACGGCGGCCAGCGCGGCTCGCGGGAGGAACTGACCAAGCGGGTGCTCGCCGCGCTCGACTCGCCGTGTGTCAGCTGCCTGAGCCACCCGACCGGACGGCTGATCAACCACCGGCCGCCGAACGCGGTCGACCTCGAGGCGGTGCTGGCGCGCCTGGCCGAGCAGGGCCGTGCGGTGGAGGTGAACGGGCTACCCGACCGGCTCGACCTGCGCGACGAGCACGTCCGCCTCGCGCGCGAGGCCGGCGTTCCGATCGTCTGCTCGACCGACGCGCACTCCGTCCGCGGCCTCGGCAACATCGCCCTGTCGGTCGCGACGGCGCGCCGCGGAGGCGCGGGGCCGGCCGACGTCCTCAACACACGGCCGCTGGACGAGGTGCTCGCGCGCCGGTTCGGATCCCGCCGTTAAAGGCAGACCCCACCTCCTCCCCGCTGCAGATCGTACTGGCGAAAAGCGCGCGTGTCCGTGACGGGGCCGTGCCGAAAGTGTGTCCGGGCCGGCGACGGCGACGCCGCACTCAGCCGCTGCCGCGAGCCGCAGTTCCGGGCCCGCGCGTCGACCACTCGCGCAGCTCGAACCAGTGCGTCCCGCGCAGCGCCTCGGCGACCTGCGGCTCCGTGTGCGCGGCGTAGAAGACGTTGTGGTCGAGGTCGGCGCAGATCGAGACCTCGTTCAGCGCGACGTCCTCGAGCTGCGCGATCGCCTCGTGGGGCAGCCTCGCCTCCGCCACCGTGTAGTGCATGAACTGCAGCTCGGGCGCGATCTCCATCAGGATCGGCCAGTCGGGACATGTCCGCGAGCTCATCGCGGCTCCAGGGCGCTGCGCGGTGCGGACTCGAGCGTCCAGTCGCCCTCGAACCTGAACCAGCCCTGCTGGTCCTCGTCCGGGAAGACGCTGAACTCGACGGCGGGGTCGAGCCGGTGGAACTGCAGCGTCGAGTCGACCCGCGAGAGCGCGACCGAGACCTGAAAGCGCCCGTCCGCGAGCGGCAGCCGCGGGCACGTGAAGGCGAGCTCTGTCACCCCGGGTGCGCCGTCCCAGCCCAAGGACTCAGCCTCGGCCTCGTTGACGCCGAGGAGCGACCCGTTCGCGTCGCGGAACTCGATCGCCACCCGCGGCGGCGGGATCGCCTGGGCGACCTCGATCTGCAGCCGCACGACGAGGCTCTGGCCGGACAGGAACTGCCGCCGCTCGCTTCCGTCCACGTCCTCGAGCCGGACGTCGACCACGCGTGCCTCGCCGGTGCCCCACTCGCGCAGGCCGGCGCCGCGCTCGAGCGGACGCTCCTCCGCAGCGAGCATCCGCTGGTACTGCACGATCGATTCACGGGCAGGCCCGTCCGCGACCAAACGGCCGCCGCTCAAGAGGATCGCCCGCTCGCAGAGCCGCTCAACCGCGGGCGCCGAGTGCGAGACGAAGAGGAGCGTCCGACCGCGAGCCTTGAGGTCGAGGATCTTGCCCATGCACTTGCGCTGAAAGGCCTCGTCGCCGACGGCGAAGACCTCGTCCAGCAGCAGGATGTCCGGGTCGAGGTGCGCGGCCACGGAGAAGCCGAGCCGCATGTACATGCCCGCCGAGTACGTGCGCACCGGCACGTCGATGAAGCGCTCCAGCTCCGCGAACGCGACGATCTCGTCCATCTTGTCCTCGACGTACTTGCGCTTCAGGCCGTGGATCGCGCCGTTCATGAAGACGTTCTCGCGCCCGGTGAAGTCGGGGTGGAAGCCGGCGCCGAGCTCGAGCAGCGAGGCGACGCCCCCGCCGACCTGAAGACGGCCGGTCGACGGTCGGAAGATCCCGGCGACCAAGCGCAGCAGCGTGGTCTTGCCGGACCCGTTGCGGCCGATGACGCCGACCGCCTCGCCGGGCTCGATTGCGAAGGAGACGTCGCGGAGCGCCCAGATCTCGGTGCGCTGGAGATGCCGCCGGCGCACGATCGCCTCCTTCAGCGTCACCTGCGGCTGGGGGTAGACCAGGAAGCGGCGGCTCACCGCCTCAGCAAGCACCGCTCCAGCGTTCATGCGCTTGAGGGTACCGCCCGGACCTTCTCGACCAGCCCGGCGAGCGCGCGGATGAACGCGGGATCGTCGTTCAGCGACTCGATCCGCGAGAGCTCGAGACCGAGCTCCTCGGCCTTGTCGCGAGCCTCGATGTCGAGGTCCCAGAGGATCTCGAGATGGTCGGAGACGAACCCGACCGGCGCCACCAGCACCTTGCGCACCCCGTCGCCGTGGAGCCGCTCGAGCTCGTCGAGGATGTCCGGCCCGAGCCACGGCTCGCCGGTCGGGCTCGCGCTCTGGAACGCGAACGACCAGCGTTCGAGATCCGCGCGCTCCGCCACCAGCCGCGACGTCTCCAGCAGCTGCTCGCGGTAGGGATCGCCGCCGGCCAGAATCCGCTCGGGAAGCGAGTGCGCGGTGAAGACGACCCAGGCGTCGGTGTCCCGCACCCGCTCCGCGACCACGTCCAGGAAAGCCGGATCGTCGTGCCAGCTCTCGATCAGCACGAGCTCCGCACGGCCGGCCACCGCCGCCTCCAGCCGCTCGCGGTACTCCCCGACCGACATGCGCGAGTAGTGCGGCGCGAGCACGAGCCCGACGACCCGCGTCGCACCGCCCGTCAACGCGGCCTCCACCGCATCGGCGATCCGCGGCCTCCAGTGCTTCATCCCGACGAACACCGGCAGCCCGAGCTCGCGCTCCAGCGCCGCACGCTGCGCGTCGGTGACGTCGTCGAGAGGCGACCGGCCGCCAATCCGCCGGTAGCGCTCGGCCAGCGCCGCGACAGCCTCGTCCGAGACCGGCCGGCCGCCGCGTACGTCCTCGAGGTACGGCCGCACGTCCTCCGCCGACGACGGGCTGCCGTACGCCATCAGGACGACCGCATCCTTCACGGTGTCTGACACCAACGAATTGGCGAAGGTGCAGGGAAAACGGTGTCGTCGTCACACATTTGTTGCGGTGCCTGACACCGAACTGGCGGACACCGAACTGGCGACCGTTGTCGTCTCGTGAACCAGCTGGACGAGCCGCCCGAGCAGCTCGGGATCGGTCTCCGGCAGCACACCGTGGCCGAGGTTGAAGACGTGCCCGGGCCGCCCGCCCGCGCGCTCCAGCACGTCGCGCGCGCCGGCCTCGACGCGCTCCCACGGCCCGAGCAGCACGGCGCCGTCGAG
>JBKPFI010000140.1:0-24000 GCA_046728775.1 Actinomycetota bacterium
CACGCCTCCGGCCAGGGCATTCACGCGCTCGACGCCGCTGCGCGCGGGGGCCTGATCGACGGCGTCCAGGCAGTCTTCCTGGTCGCCGCGCCGCTTGCCTGCTTGGGCCTACTGGTGGTGTTCGCCCTGCCCGAGTCGCCGCTGGAAACGGAGTTCAAGTAGGGAGGACCGCCCCGGGCTGCACCGGGGCGGTCCTGGGGCGCGGCACTCAACCGGCGGCTTTGAACACGTTCGCCGGCACCGCGGCGCCGGCGTCGAGGCTGATCAGCTCCGCCAGCGCGTGCCGGTAGGTGATGCCGTAGGTCTGGCGGATCGTCTCGAGGACCCGGTCGTTGAGGTAGAAGAAGCGGTCGCCGTCGCGGAGCGCCTGGAACTGCTTCTTCCAGATCGCCAGCTGCAACGGGCCGAACTCCGTTCCCGCGACGTGGTTCTCGGAGACCATCCCGACGAAGGCGTCGACGCGGTCGACGCTGCCGTAGATCGCTCGGAGGCGCGCCGCGAGGGTCGAGCGGCGAACCCCCATGACGGCGTCCTCCTCCGCCTCCTCGCTCCCGAGCGGGACGAGGTTGCCCTGTTCATCCCGCAGCTGGACGAAGTCGAGGATGTTGGGATCGTCGACCGGGTCGCTGGGATCGATCTTCGGGTCCTTCGGGAAGCTGTCCGTGGCTTCTCCGGTGATCTCGCTGAACGACTGCACGGGCGCCAGGCCGTAGGCGCGGCGGAGGTCGTTGTACGACGGCATCCCGTGGTCGCGGCCGCGCTGGATGTCATCGGCGCCGAGGTCTGCCACGCCGGTGAAGCACGACGGCTTGATCACGGGGGCGCCGCAGGTGCGGGGGTCCTGGCCGTTCAGCTTCGGCACCTGGAACAGGACGCTGCGCAGCGCATTGTCGATCTGCTCGTCGTTCTTGTACTGGCGCTCGCCGAGGCTCTCGAGGATCGGGCCCTCGCCGACCTGCTCGAGGAGGTCCGGGTTGCCGAACGCGACCACGAGCGGGATCACGAGCGTCACCGTGCCGTCCGCGCTGCGCTCGACGGTGATGCCTTCGGCGGGGAAGACCTTGCTGAGCTGGTTCTCGGTGAACGCGCCCGCCGGGAGGGTCGGCTCGAACTCGCCGTGGATCATGCTGTGCGCCCGGTAGCCGACGACCGCGAACTCGTTCGTCAGGCTCGGATTCACCCCCGCCGAGTAGCCGCGGTAGCGATCCAGCCGGACCCCGAGCGCGGGGAGGAACTCGTTGTAGGTGATGTACTGGATCTCGGCGCCCACGACGCGGCGCGCGATCTGGAACTTCTCCTCGGCGGATAGCGGCGTCCCGGCCAGCGCAGTCACGATGCGGTTGTGCTCGCGCGCGAGCAGCGTGTGGATCGCCGTCAGCGCCACGTTCTCGTTCGCCCGCACGTCTCCGGCCACGACCGCCCTCGTCGGCGTCGCGAAGAGAGCTCCCATGATGTCCATCTGTGGGGCGGCCGCCGGATTGCCGCGTTCCGCCGCTCGCGGGAGGTAGTTTCCGGCGGACATCAGGAGCGTCGCGGCGTTGTTGGCGGGGTCCCCGTCGACGGGCCCGCCGCGCAGCCAGTCGAGCCGGCTGCTCGCCACGCCGTAAACGTTCGAGGCGTCGATGACGCTGCTGATGGTGTTGACCTGTTGGCGCGGCGAGGTAGCTCCGGTGCCGGGCGCCGCGGGGCTGCGCGAAAACGCGAGGACGCCGAAGTCGTTCTCGAACTCGTCGAGCTTGTCGTGCTTGTCGTACGGCATGCTCGCGTCCTCGGCCGGCCGCTCGTCGCGGAGGCCGATGTCGTGGTCGAGGAACTGCCCCCACGCCCAGCCCCACTGCGAGACGTCGTTCTCCGAGAAGAGGTTCTGGCCGCCGTCGTTGAAGATGCGGTTGCTGATGTAGCGCGGCGAGGGCCCGGTGACCATCTGGCCGATGCCGTCGGCGTAGTTCGCTGCCGCAGCGCGCGAGTACTGCGTGCCCGCCTGTCCCCAGGCGAGATGCTCGACGTTGTTGCTGCTGCCGTCCAGCGTGCGGAGGGGGAAAGGTTCGGCTGCCTGCGAGCCTGTTCCGAGCGTCGCCAAGAGCAATACGAGCAACGTCGTCGGCAGCAAGATCGTCGGCAGCAAAGGCTTCTGCATGCCAACCTCCTTCCTGGCAAGGGAGTGCTGGGCGTGCTGTGCGTCGCTTTTCTGCCGCCAGGCCCGGCTGAGCGTGCCCTCGTCCCGGTCCCGGCCGGGCGATGATCTCGCGGCCCGGGCGAGCGAGTCAATACGCACGGATAAAAGTCAGGTAAAAATCAGCTGGAATTTCGCCGCGCATTGCGAGGTGAATGCACGTTAGGGCTCGCGTAGCACGTAGCCCACGCCACGGACGGTATGGATGAGCCGTGGCTCACCTCCCGCTTCGAGCTTCCGGCGCAGATGTCCGACGTAGACGTTGAGCGAGTTCGAGCTCGCCCCGAAGTCGAAGCCCCAGACCTCCGTGAAGATCAACGCCCGCGGCAGCACCTCGCGCGGGTGGGTCAGGAAGAGCTCGAGCAGGCTGAACTCGGTCAGGGTGAGCTCGATCGGCCGACCGCCGCGGGAGACCTCGTGCGTGCCGGGGTCGAGCGCGAGATCCGAAAAGCGCAGCACGTCGGCTCCGGCTCGGCCCCTGCGGCGGAGGAGCGCGCGAACGCGCGTGAGCAGCTCGACGAGCACGAACGGCCTCTTGAGGTAGTCGTCGGCTGCGCCGGCGCCCTTCGCCAGGCTGTCGCGCGTTCCGAGCATCAGCACGGGCACGCGCGGCCGCGCCTGGCGGAGCCGGCGGCAGAGCGCGGCGCCTCTCGAATCCGGTGCGGCGACGTCGACGATCACCGCGTCGGGGTCCTCGCCCTCGACCAGGTCGAGAGCCTCGGAGTCGTCGGTCGCCAGGACGACGTGGAACCCTTCCAGCGCCAGCGCTCCCTGGAGCGCCTCACCGGTCCCGGGCTGATCGTTAACGACAAGCAGGCGGCTCGCCATTGATCCTCCTGAGCTCTTCCTGGCCGATGCGAAGGAGGCCGACCCGCGGCAACGAGTGAGGCCGAAGCCCTCGCAGGCCGCACCTCGCTGCCGGGAACCTATGAGGCGCGAACGTAGCGCCCGGGCCCCGCGAGAGTCAAATCGGCGGCGGCGATGCCGGCCGGCCTTATGCCCGCTTACCCTACTCCGCGGTTTCGGCGAGCCACTCCTCAAACGTCGGACCGGCGAGCTTGGCTCCGGGACCAGGCAGCAGGGCGCCGGTTTCGTAGAGCTCGCCGTCCGTCGGGTCGCTCACACTCTCGATCCGGACCGGGTCGCCGCGGCGTGCCACGAACAGCTTCGCCATCTCGACGAGGCTCTCCTCGCGCGGGCCTGCGATCTCCGCGACCGCAGCTGCGGGAACGAGCGCCGCGTCTGCCAGCGCCTCGGCTACCGTCCTGGCCGCGACCAGCTGTGTGCGCATCTTCTGCACGTAGCTCACGGCGTCCTGCCTTCCCCACTCGACCAGCTGCGCGACGAGCTCGTGGAACTGCGCCGCGCGCACTAGCTGCGCCGGGATCGGGCCTGCGAGGATCGCCCGCTCGTGGGCGACCTTCGCGGCGCCGTAGCCCGACGTGAAGCGGTCTGCCCCGATGATCGACACGGCCACGATCCGCCGCACGCCGGCGCGCTCGCCGGCCTCGTGCAGGTTCCGAGCAGCAGCGAGGAAGAACGCCCTGGCGGCCTCCTCCTCCGGCGATTGCCCGGTGGCCACGTCGATCACGGACTCCACACCCTCGAGCGCCTCCGGTAGGCCGTCCCCCGTGACGACGTCAACGCCGCTCGAACGCGACATCGCCACGACCTCGTGTCCACGCTCTGCGAGCACGTCGACGACATGACGCCCCACCCGCCCGGTCGCGCCGGCCACTGCGATCCTGCGAACCTCCATGCCTTACCTCCCTGTGCGGTTTCGTCATAGAGACGAACGAGACCTGCGCGAAGTGACCGCTCCGATGAATCTCGTGCCGGTTTGCGGTCCTTGAGTCGAATGGCCACGAACGAAGCAGAACCGATCGTCACCGCGGTTAGGGCCGGGGACGAGTCCACCTTCCGCGAGCTCTTCGAGGCCCACCGCCGCGAGCTCCAGGTGCACTGCTACCGGATGCTCGGCTCCCTCGAGGACGCGGAGGACGTTGTCCAAGAGACCTTCCTGCGAGCCTGGCGCAGCCGCGGCACCTTCGAGGGCCGATCCTCGCTGCGCGCCTGGCTCTACCGGATCGCGACGAACGCGTGTCTCGACGCGCTCGAACGGCGGCCCCGCATCCCAGACGGGGCGGAGGGCGCGCAGCCGCCGGCGGGCGTCCCCTGGCTGCAGCCCTACCCGGACCGGCTCCTCGACGGCGTCCCTGCGAGCGAGGACGGCCCCGAGGCCGAGGTCGTGGCGAAGGAGACGATCGAGCTCGCGTTCATCGCCGCGATCCAGCTCCTGCCGCCGCGGCAGCGGGCGGTGCTCATCTCGCGGGACGTTCTCGGCTGGTCGGCCGCCGAGAGCGCGGCGCTGCTCGGCTCGAGCGTCGCCTCGGTCAACAGCGCGCTGCAACGGGCCAGGGCGACGATGAAGCAGCACCTCCCGCGGCATCGCCTCGAGTGGGCGTCCTCCCCGCCGAGCCGCGAGGAGCGCGAGCTGCTCGGGCGCTACGTCGAGGCCGCCGATGCCGGCGACCCCGCAGCGATGGTCGCGGTCCTGCGCGAGGACGCGCTCTGTACGATGCCGCCGGACCCACGGTGGTGGGTCGGCGGCGAGAAGATCGTCGAGAAGTGGGTCGACGGCGGCTTCGGCGACGACACGTGGGGGCATCTCCGTTGCCTCGTCACCGACGGGGCCAACAGGCAGCCCGCGATCGCCTGCTACCTCAAGCGGGCGGGCGACTCCGAGTACCGGCCGTTCGTGCTCGACGTCCTTCGCATCGAGGACGACGCCGTCGCGGAGATCGCGGTCTTCCCCCTCGAGCCGCTGCTGCAGGCGCTCGGCCTGCCGCGGACGATTTGATGGAGCGGGGTACTGCGTTCAGGCTACGGTCGGTCGTGATGGAGGCGGGGGCGGCACGGATCTACAACGAGTCCGAGTGGCGCGACGCGCTCGTCGTCGTCACCCGCGGCGAGCTCGAGCTCGACTGCGTCGGCGGCGAGGCCTGTCGTTTCGGGCGCGGCTCCGTGCTCTGCCTCGAGGGGCTGCCATTGCGGATCCTCCGCAGCAGCGGAACCGAGCCGGCTGTGCTGCTTGCGGTCTCGCGCGATGACTTTTCGGGCGACGGCCCGTCTACAGGTGGAGGGAGATGAGGCTCGTGGTCCACAGTCGAACGACGCTTCTGCTGGTCGCCGGCGCGATCGTCGCGTGGGCGGTCACGGTCAACCGGATGCGCGGCATGGATGCCGGGCCCGGGACCGACCTCGGCGGGCTCGGCTGGTACGTCGGCATCTGGGTGACGATGATGGCCGCGATGATGCTGCCGTCGACCGCGCCGGCGGCCAGGCACGTCGCGCTGCTGGCACGCCGGGTCCCGACGGTGCTCTTCGCGGCCGGCTATCTCACGGTCTGGACTGCCTACGGCCTCGTCGCGTACGCGCTCTTCCGGCTCGTGACCTCGTTCGACCTCGACTGGCTCGCCTGGGACCGCGGCGGCCCGTACGCCACGGGCGCGGTAGTGGTCGCGGCGGGCATCTACGAGCTGACGCCGCTGAAGGGCCGCAGCCTGCGCCGCTGCCGCGGCGCGCGTCACCCCGGCAGCGCGTTCCGGAGCGGCCTCGCGCACGGCCTCGACTGTGTCGGCTGCTCGGGGGCCCTGATGGCGGTGCTGTTCGTCCTCGGGGTGATGAGCCTCTTCTGGATGGCCGTCGTCGCCGTCGCGATCTTCGCGGAGAAAGTCCTGCCGCTCGGCCAGCGGCTTGCGCCGGTGTTCGCCGCGGCCCTCGTGGCGCTCGGCATCTGGGTCGCGATGGCGCCGGGCAGCGTGCCCGGGTTGACCGAGCCAGGCGGCGCGCCGTCGATGGAGATGGAGATGGGCTCGTGAGCAGGGCCGGAACCCGCGAGGAATGGCTGGCCTCGCGCGTGGCGCTGCTGGCGGAGGAGAAGGAGCTCACCCGCCGTGGCGACGAGCTCGCGCGCAAGCGGCAGGAGCTGCCGTGGGTTCGCGTCGACGAGGACTACCGCTTCGAGAGCGAGGACGGCGCGAAGACGCTCGCCGAGCTCTTCGACGGGCGCCCGCAGCTGCTCGTCTACCACTTCATGTTCGGCCCGACGGTCGAGGGCTGGCCCGATGCGGGCTGCCCCGGCTGCTCGTACACCGCCGACAGCCTCGACGGAGCAGCCGTGCACCTTCCGCCGCGCGGCGTGACGTTCGTCGCCGTCTCCAGCGCCCCGCTCGAGAACCTGCTCGCCTACCGGCGCCGGATGGGCTGGAGCTTCCCGTGGGTCTCGCAGGGCGAGAGCGACTTCAACCTCGACTTCGCGGTCTTCACCGAGGAGGGGCGCAGGAGCGGCACGGGCTTCAACTTCGGGACGCCGAAGCACGCGGGCGAGATCGACCTGCGGCGGGACGAGCTGCACGGTCTGAGCGCCTTCGCGCTCGAAGACGGTGTCGTCTACCACACGTACTCCACCTACGACCGCGGCACCGACGCCCTGAACACGACGTGGCAGCTGCTCGACCGCACCGCGCGCGGTCGCGGCGACGAGCCCGAGGGCTGGCCGCGCCGGCACGACGAGTACGAATGAGCGAAAGGAACCCGATGAACCTTCCCCCGGTCGTCTCCCAGGAGGAGTGGCAGGCGGCACGCGATGCGCTCCTCGTCAAGGAGAAGGAAGCGACCCGTGCCCGCGACGCCCTCGCGGCCGAGCGGCGCAGGCTGCCGAGGGTGCGGATCGAGAAGGACTACGTCTTCGACGGGCCGGACGGCAAGGCGACGCTGCCCGACCTCTTCGAAGGGCGCAGGCAGCTGCTCCTGTACCACTTCATGTTCGGGCCGAATCAGGACGCGGGCTGCGACGGCTGCTCGATGTTCGTCGACCAGATCGGCCACCTCGCCCACCTGCACGCCCGCGACGTCTCCTTCGCGCTGGTATCGCGCGCGCCAATCGACAAGATCGAGGCCTACCGGAAGCGAATGGGCTGGACGATCCCTTGGTACTCGTCCTTCGAGAGCGACTTCAACGTCGACTTCGGCGTCGGGCCGGAGACGCCTCAGCAGGGCGTCTACCAGGACGGCGAGTCGTTCGGCCTCAGCGTCTTCCTGCGCGACGGCGAGGACGTTTTCCGCACGTACTTCACGACGCACCGCGGCGCCGAGGCGCTCGGCAGCGTGTGGACCTTCCTCGACCTGACGCCGCTCGGCCGGCAGGAGGAATGGGAGGACTCACCTCCCGGGTACCCACAGACCAAGCCGTACCAGTGGTGGCGCCGCCACGACGAGTACGAGCAGGGCTAAGCGCTCTTCTCCCAGACGGAGACGTGCTTCGTGCTCTCGCTCGTGAACGGCTCGCGCTTCCAGCCGCCCCAGCGTTCGCGCAGCGTCATCCCCGCGAGCCGCGCCATCAGATCCAGCTCGGCCGGCCAGACGTAGCGAAACGGCATCGAGAGGACCTCCAGCCGTCCGTCTCGCAGCGAGTAGTGGTGCGAGACGAGTCCCTGGGAGACGACGTCGTACTCGTCGAACCCGAGATGCCTCGGGCTCACGCTGAAGGCGCGGACGGTCTCCCCGGGCGGCAGCCGCTGGAGCGCCGGGACGCCCACCTCGATCACGAAGCAGCCACCCGGCGCGAGGTGCGCGGCGACGTTCTGGAAGCACGCGACCTGCTCGTCCTGGGTCGTGAGGTTGTTGATCGTGTTGAAGACGAGGTAGGCGAGCGAGAACGTCGCGTCGAGCCTCGTCGTGGCGAAGTCGCCGATCGTCACCTCGATCTGCTCCGCGCCGGGCTTCGCTCGTAGCCGCTCGACCATCGCCGAGGAGAGGTCGATGCCGTGCACGCGGACGCCGCGCTGCGACAGCGGCAGCGCGATCCGGCCGGTTCCGATCCCTAGCTCGAGCACCGGCCCCTCGCCGGCGAGCCCGGCGAGGAACTCGACGGCCGGCTCGACGACGGCGGGCTCGAACATCTCCGCCACGGACTCGTCGTACCGCGCGGCCACGCGCTCGCCGAAGTGGTCCTCGGGCACGGAACGCACTCTCTCAGACCGACGGTTCCTCGCCCAGCAGCCTGCGTAGGGCGGACGGTGTCTCTCGTAGCTCCCTCTTCACCTGCACGCCGGTGCGACGTTCGCGGTCTACGCCGCAGGCTTCGCTACGGCGAGCCTCACGTGGACCCGCGCCGGGGAAGCGGCACGGGCTCGCCTGCCCGTGCTCGGTCCCCTCGTCATGGGCACGGCTCTGCTCGGCATCGGCTTGAGCGCCGACGGTTACGGCTGGTCTCCCGTCCTCACGACTCCACTCCTGTTCGCCGCAGGTCTCGGTCACGCCTGCGGCTTCTCTCCGCTGACCGACCGGCTGGCGGCGGCCGTGCGAGAAGGAGAGGCAGCGCAGCTGAGCGGGCTGATCCTCACCGCCAGCCTCGTGGGCCAGGTCGTCGGCGTCGCCGGCTTCGTCGGCCTCTACCTCAGCGCCGCAGCGGAAGGCTCCGCTCACGCGCTGGCGGTCACGACCTGGGCGCTCTCGTTCGTGCTTGCACTGACGGCTGCGTGTGCCTTCAGGGCGACGGCTGCTCGATAGAGCGCCAGCCGGCGCGGTCCGAGGCTCTCAACCCCGCGTAGCGCGAACGCGCCTGCTCCAGCAGGTTCGCTGCAAGACCCGGGTTCGAGCTGCTCACCCAGTTCAGTACCGCCTGTGCCCGCGGCAACCTGCGGGAGGGCATTTCCTCGGCGACCTCGAGGTAGACGCGGGCGGCTCCGGCCGGCCCCGCCGTCTCCGCGAGCGCGTAGTCGACTGCCGCAGCGAGCCGTGCGGGGTCGGATGCGGGCCGCATGTGCGTATGCGGGCCGAAGATCTCCGGCAGCGCCTGCCTCTGGACCTCGGCGTCGAAGATGTCGACGTGGTAGCCGCAGAGCAGGGCGAAGCGGCGGCTCTCCGCGAGCCGGTTCCACAGCGCTTCGAGAGCGAGGGCTGCCTCACGCTCGCCGCGTGCCCAGAGGAGATCGACCATCTCGCCGAAGGCACGGATCGTCCGCTCCGGGAACCGGCCCGCGACCTCGTCGAGGAGGCCACCGATGACGCGCTCGAACCGGTCACTCGCGGGCAGCTCACCGTCCATCAGCTCGGCAAGCGTCTCCTCCGCGTCCCTGAGCGTCAGCAGCCCGCGCCGCTCCAGCGCCGCAGGGTCGTGCCCTCGCGCCTCCAGCTCCTGGGCGACGCGCCGCCGATGCTCGGGCGTGGCGATCACGACCGCAGGGGCGCCGGCGTCGAGGCCGCTGGCGATGTAGCCGCCGACGACTTGCCCGAGCTCGTCGAGGTTCGTGAAGACGTGGACCGCATGGTCCGCGGGTGTGGCGCTCTCGATGAAGGACTGCCAGCTCATCGCCCAGTCGATCTCGCCTCTTTCCCGGCGAAGGCAATGTCTAACTCGGGAACCCGCTGTAGCCTGCCGCCCGTGCACCGGCTCACCAAGGAGCAGGCCCGACGGATCGCGGTCCGCGCGCAGCTGCTCGACGCGCGCCGGCCGACCGACCTGCTCGAGGTCGTCCGGCAGCTGACCCTGCTACAGATCGACCCGACGGCCGCCGTCGCGCCCAGCGCGGACCTCGTGGCCTGGAGCCGTCTCGGCTCGATCTACCGGCCGGAGCACCTGAAGCAGGCCCTCGAGCAAGACCGCACACTGTTCGAGCGCGACGCGCTGATCCGGCCGATGAGCGACCTCGGCCTGTACCTCGCCGGCGCGGCCGACTCCCCGAGCTACGAGCGCTCGCGTGCTTGGTTTCGCGACAACGACCGCTTCCGGCGCGACATCCTGAAGCTCCTCGGCAGCTCCGGGCCGCTGACCTCCCGCGACATTCCGGACACGTGCGTCGTGCCGTGGGCCTCGAGCGGGTGGACCAACAACCGCAACGTCACGCAAATGCTGGAGTTCCTGATGATGCGCGGCGAGGTCGCGATCGCCGGCCGCGTGGGGCGCGAGCGGGTGTGGGACTTGCCGGAGCGGGTCTACCCGTCCGACGTCGAGGTCCCGCCGGTCGAGGAGGCCGAGCGTAAAAAGAACGAGCGGCGGCTAGCCTCGCTCGGCATCGCGCGCAGAAAGACCAGGGCGATGCCAATGGAGCCGACCCACGTCGGCGACGCCGGCGAGCCCGCCGTAGTCGAGGGGGTGAACGGCGAGTGGCGCGTCGACCCGGCGGCTCTCGGCGACGACTTCGAGGGCCGCACGGCGCTGCTTTCGCCGTTCGACCGGCTCGTCCACGATCGCGTCCGCGCCGAGGAGCTGTTCGACTTCGAGTACACGCTCGAGATGTACAAGCCCGCGGCCAAGCGCCGCTGGGGCTACTTCGCCCTCCCGATCCTCCACGGCGACCGGCTGGTGGGGAAGGTCGACGCGATCGCCGCCCGCAAGGCCGGCCTCTTGCGCGTGAACGCCGTCCACCAGGACGTGAAGTTCACGCGCGCGATGACGAGGTTCGTTGAGGCCGAGCTGGACGACCTGGCCTCGTGGCTGGGGCTCGAGGTGGCGGACTGAGGTGCGGATTCGCCTGCGGCCGGGTACCTCTCGGCCGTGGCGATCACCGTCTCGATCCGTGATCAGGCGGGGCGCGAGCACGCCTTCGGCGACCTCGGCCGGCTGCCGAGACGCGCAGGGAGGTACTTGGCGAGCTGATCCCGCAGCTCAAGATCGCCGACCGGCTCGCGCTCGAGGATCGCTACCTGCGCGTGCGCGGCGAGCTCCGCAGCTACAAGATCCACCTCGGCTCCGCGAACGTTCTGATGGGGCCGAACGACGAGTACCTCTGCATCGTCGCCGCCCGCGGGAAGGGCGGGTCGCGGGTGCTCCTGCCGTTCGAGGACGACGCCCGGCTGTCCGAGATCGTCAGCAAGGCGTTCCTGCTCGCGGCAGACGACAAGATCGACGACCGCACCATCCTCGACCAGATCGAGCCCTCGGAGGGCGCCGCATGAGCGCCTCCTGAATCGCTCGAGGCGGCGGCCGGTCCCGTGGGCGTCAGCCGCAGGCGTCGTGCAGAGCGAGGAGCGCTCGGGTTGCCGTTTCGGCAGGCGCGTCCGCCGCGATCATCTCGGCCACCCGCTTCGCAGCCTCCGTGAAGCGTTTCTCGACGATGACAGCCGCGAGAGCGGATGCGATCTCGGGGGGCGGCGCCTCGACCGGCAGGCGGATGCCGGCACCGAGCTCAACGACTCGGCGCGCATTGAAGTCCTGATCTCGTCCGAGCGGTAGCAGCAGCAGCGGCTTGCCGTGGGCGAGCGCCCGGAGCGTTGTCCCGAGGCCGCCGTGCGTGACGACTGCTGCGCAGGTCGGTAGCAGCTGATCGTGGTCTGCGTACGAGACAGCCTCGACGCTCTTCGGCACGCGGATCTTCGCTGGGCTCACGGCGGGCCCCAGCGTGAGGATCGCCTCCACGTCCCCAGGCGCGATCGCTTCGCATACTCGTCGGACGAGGGCGGTTTGGCCCGGCATGACCGTGGTGCTGAAGCTCAGCAGAGCGAGCGGTCGTCGCCGCAACGTGTCCGGCTGGGCTGGACGCGTGACACCGAGCGGACCTGCGTGGACGACGTTCGCCGGAAAGCCCGGCGTCAGATCGAACCACCTCGGGACGGTCACGAGCAGCAAGTCGGGCGATTCCCAGGCGGCGAGATCGTCCGCGACGACCGGTAGGCCGAGGGTGCGGCGCGTGAGGTCGAGCTGCGCCCGGTCGGTCGTCCACGCTCCGGCGCCGCGCAGCATCTGTGTGCGGGCGAGACCGTACGGGAAGTGCACGAGCGACGCCGTGGGCGTGCCCGCAGCTTCGCCCGCCGCGAGCCCGGCCGGGAGCATGCAGTCGACGATCATCAGGTCGGGTCGAACCTCGGCCAGGGCATCACCGACGTCGAGCGCGACTTCCGTGCCCGCCGCGGTCGCCATCAGCTGGTCCGCCTGCTCCTCGAACGCGAGCCGTGTCTCCGGATCGGAGGTGCGTCGGTAGGAGAGCAGGGCGAAGCCGGCGTCCTCGGCGGCCTCACGAGTCGTGGCCGAGGCGAGGGCATGGACCGAGTGGCCGCGGCTCGCGAGCAGCCTCCCTGCGGCGAGCAGCGGTGGCAGGTTCCCCCCGCCGCCCCAGCTGACGACCAGGGCGGACTTACCCAAAAGCTCCCTCCGATCGGCGGGGACTGACGTTGTCCACGATTGGTACCTGGTGTTCGGCACGCCGTCGAGTACGCTTGCGCACGCGGTCCCGCCAACGACAAGCTGGAGCTGACGTGGCAAGCGAAACCCCTGCGATCCGCACCTCCGACTCCGAGCGCGAGCAGACGGTCCAGCTCCTGCGCCGGCACTCGGTCGACGGGCGCCTGACCCTGGAGGAGTTCGCTGAGCGGATCGAGCGCGCCTACGAGGCGAAGACGCGCGATGAGCTGGAGGCGCTCACGCGCGACCTGCCGGCGCCGTCCGCGACCGCCGCCGCGCCGGAGCGGCGGCAGAAGCGCGCCTCGCGCTGGATCGTCTCGGCCATGAGCGGCACCGAGAAACGAGGCCGCTGGCGGCTCGCGCGCGAGACGAAGGTCGTCTGCGTCATGGGTGGCGCGGAGCTCGACCTGCGCAACGCCGAGCTCGAGGACCTCGACTCGACGATCACCGTGGTCGCGGTGATGGGCGGCGCCGAGATCACCGTTCCCGAAGGGGTGAACGTCGACGTCGACGGCTTCGCCTTCATGGGCGGGAGAGACTTCAGGCCCGGCAGGACGACGCCGCCGCCTTCCGCGCCCTCGATCCGGATCAAGGCCTACGCGCTGATGTGAGGGATCGAGGTCAGGACGCGGTAGGGCCGCGATGATTCGAGGCTTAGGTGGTAGCGGCAGACGGCGGGTCGCCGCAATCGGCTGCCGCGCCCACACCGGCTGGGCAGCACTCGTCCTGGTCGCCGGGGGAGTCGCGCCGTCCGACGTCCTCTTCCGCGGGCGTGCGGAGCTCGGCGATCCCCGCGGGCGTGTCAAGAGAAACGCCTACCAGGCAGCCCGGGGGCTGGATCTCGCCGAGGCGGCCGCCCTCGTCGAAGCGGCCGAGCGAATCGCTGCCGAACGAGCGGCCGCCGCCATCGAGCGAACGGTGCGCGATGCGGCGGACGAAGGCGCCGTCGTCCGTTCGTGCGCGGTCGTTGTCGGAGCGTTCAGCGGTGCGCGCTTCGAGTCGATCCTGGCGTCACACGCCCTCGCCCATGCGGCCGAGGGGCGGCTCTACCAGAGCGCGCTGCTGCAGGGCGCCGACTCGTGCGGGCTCGACGCCCTCGCTGTCCAGAAGCGGTCGATCTGGGAGCAGGGCGAGGCGGCGCTCGGCGTCGCGCGGGAAGAGCTGCGCCAACAGCTCGACGAGCTGCGGCGCGAGCTCGGGCCGCCGTGGGCGCAGGACCAGAAGCTGGCGGCGCTCGCAGCCTGGATTGCGCTGGCGCGATCGCCGGGGGCGGGCGGCACGGAGCCACCCGCCCCGTCACGAGCTATGCCACCAGGCGAACCGACGAGTCGCCGTCGAGGGCGCGCAGCCGGCGGATGCGCTCGGCGATCGGCGGGTGCGTCATGAAGAGGGTCGCCACGCCGGTCCGCGGCAGCGGGTTCACGGCGTATAGCGACGCCGTCGCCGGGTTGACGCCCATCGGTACCGCCTGCGCGCCGCGCTCCAGCGTCTCGAGCGCGTTCGCCAGCGGCTCGCCCCGGCCGAGCAGCTGCGCGCCGGTCGCGTCCGCGAGGTACTCGCGCTGGCGCGAGACCGCGAGCTGGAGCAGCATCGCGGCCAGCGGCGCAAGAATGATCGTCGCGATCGTTCCGATCAAACCGAGCGGGCCCGAGTCCTCGTCGTCGCCGCCGAAGAGCAGCGAGAACTGCAGGATGTTCGCGATCGCCGAGATCGCTCCGGCCACCATCGCCGCGATCGACGAGACGAGGATGTCGCGGTTCTTGATGTGCGCGAACTCGTGCGCGAGCACGCCCCTCACCTGGTCCGGCGGCAGGTGCTGCAGCAACCCCTGCGTGACCGCGACGGCGGCGTGATTCGGGTTGCGGCCGGTCGCGAACGCGTTCGGCTGCTCCGACGGGATCAGGAAGAGCCGCGGCACCGGCACCTGTGCGCGGTGGGCCAGGTCCTGCACAATCGCCTCGAGCTCGGGCATCGATCCGGGCTCGACCGGCTTCGCCCGGCTCGCCTTCAGCGCGAGCTTGTCCGAGAACCAGTAGCCGACGACGTTCATCAGTACCGCAAGGGCGACGAAGATGTAGAGCGCGCCGCCGCCGATCAGGGCGCCGATCGCGATCAGCAGGCCGGTGAGCCCCGCGATCAGAAGCCAGGTGCGGGTCTTCGTCGCGAAGCGAGTTGCCGTGATGTTCATGCTCAGAGTCTCCTTTCGACTGAGCGCCGTGGCTGACGATCAGCCGAAGGTCTCTCCCGCCACGCGGGCCGGTGCGCCCGGGCTCGAAACCGCCGAGCCGTACTGACGAGCGACACCCGTTCGGGGATACTGCCCCCCGGCATCGCGAAGTGTAGCCCGCGCGCTGTGGCCGGCGGGCGCCCGTTCAGGGCCGCTGCGCGGGGCGACGGCCCCAGGCGGAGACCAGCATCAGCGCGAGGTCGACGAATGACGGGTCGTCGAAGAGCGCGACACCGGCCTCGAACTCGTCTTCCCCGATCAGCCCGAGCGCGATCATCCTGTCGCGCGCCTGGCCGAACGCCGTGCGCCACACGTGCTCGGCGGGGCCGCCGTCGCCGACGAGCTGGAGCGTCGGCCGCATGCCGATGTCGCGCAGCCCGGCCTCGTACATGAGCAGGGGAAGCCGGCGCGGCCAGCGCGCGTCGCATTTGTGGGAGAGCTCGAGCGCACGCTCGTAGGCGTCGAAGAGGCGGCGGAACGCCGGATACGGCGAGGAGTCGTGGACGACCAACGGCTCCTCGAGCACCGCCCAACCGCCGGGCGCGAGCCAGCGGGCGATCTTCGGCAGCACCGCGTCGCGTTCGGGGACGTTGACGAGCAACGACCGGGCATGGATCAGGTCGAACGAGCCGTCCGGAAACTCGTCCTGCGCGACGTCGTGCCGGAGCACCTCGAGGTTCGGCGCACGCAGTCGCTCGAGATGGCGTGTGTCGAGGTCCGTCGCGACGATGTGGCCTTCGGGGCAGCGGCGCGCGAGCCAGCGCGCGATCGAACCGGTTCCGGCGCCGAGCTCGAGGCAGTGCCAACCGGGGCCGAGCCCGCGCTCGAGCAGGATTCGGCGCGTCTGGGGGTCCATCAGCCGCTCGCGCAGCCGCAGCCGCCGAAGCTCCGTCGGCCGGTCGTGTCCGAGGAGGCCGGCGGCGTAGCTCCCGGGCGCGCTCACCGCGGATGGCGGCAGCGTGGCGGACGCGCGCCGTGGCCCGGGAAGCGCTGCCAGTCGGGGATCGTGTCGTTTGCGGCGTCGTCGGTGAGTCGGGTCATGCGGGAGCCGTCGCGCTGCATCGCGTAGAGCTGGAAGCGGCCGCTGCGGTCGGAGGCGAAGACGATCTCGGTTCCATCCGGCGACCAGGCCGCGTTGCGTTCGTTGGCGGGACCGGGGGTCAGGTCGACGGGCTCGCCGCCACCGGCGCTCATCAGCCAGATGTCGCTGCTCCCCGTCCGGTCGCTCGTAAAGGCGAGCCTTTGTCCGTTCGGCGACCAGGCCGGGTTGAGGTCGTTCGCCGCGTGCTCGCCCGAGACATCGTGCTGGTCGCTGCCGTCGGCGTTCATCACGTACACCTCGGCGTCGCCGTCCCGGCTCGACTCGAAGGCGATCCGGTCGCCGCGGGGCGACCACGACGGCACCGAGTCGATGCCCCGCGCGTGCGTCAGCCGCCGCACGCCGCGCCCGTCGGCGTTCATGACGTAGATCTCGAAGTCGCCCGTCCTGTCGCTGTTCCACGCAAGTCTGCGGCCATCCGGCGACCAGCTCGGGTTGAAGTCGTTTGCGGGGTCGTCCGTTAGCCGGCGCGGGTCGCTCCCGTCGGCGTCGGCGACGTAGATCTCGAAGTTGCCGTCCCTGTTCGACATGAACGCGAGCTCTCGGCCGTTCGGCGACCACGCGGGCTTCAGGTCCGCGGCCGGGCCGGCGACGACCGTCCGGACGCCCCCGCAGGGCTCGAGCACGGCCACGTCGCGGTTTCCGTCGACGGTCGAGGTGAACGCGATCAGCCCGTTCCCGCCGGGGACGACGGCGCGTGCGCCGCCGGTGCTCGCCGCCGCGAGCGCCGCGGCCACGAGCAGAACCCTGGCCGCTGGCGGCACGGTCAGGAGAGTGCGCGCTCGAGGGCCGCGCGGTCGGTGGGCCCGCCGTGCGTCGCCAGTACGACGTCGATCGGGCGTTCGAGCAGAGGACGCAGCCCGTCGGCGACCTGCTCGCGCGTGACGCCGTCGGGCAGCCAGTCCTGGAGGATCTCGAGGCCGCGGCCGCGGTCGACCAGGGTGTCGCCGGCGACGACGGCTCTCAGGGTTCCGACGTAGAGCACGACGTCGTACGGCTGCTCCCGGCCCGGAAACGCCTCGACGCCGACGGGCAGGCGATCGCCGGCTCTGAACACCTGCCCGCCGATGGGGTCCGGGTCGCGGTCCGGGGGCGGGACGTAGATCGGCGCGCCGAGCCGCTCCGCGAGGCCGAGGGCGTCGCGTTGGTGCCACGGCGAGGTGAGGACGATCGCCGCGTCGCGGCCCGCGGCGCGCTCCTCGATCGCGCTCGGCACCGCGAGCGGGTCGAAGAGCAACAGCCGTTCGCCGTCGTCGATCGCATAGGACGAGACCGCCTCGTGGTCCCATCCCTCGGGCGGCTTCCACTCCGGGTGGGGCGCCTCCCAGTGCCAGACACCCGTCCGCAGCTCGTGCATGCGCCGATGCTAGTGGACGGCTCGCTAGCGTAGAGAGGGTGTCGCGCGAGCCGGCCGTCGAGACCACAAGCCTGCGCAAGAGCTACGGCGACGTGCAGGCGCTTCGTGGCGTAGACCTGCGCGTCGAGACGGGCAGCGTCTTCGGGCTGCTCGGCCCGAACGGCGCCGGCAAGACGACGGCGGTGCGAATCCTGACCACCCTGTTGTTGCCGGACGAGGGATCGGCGCGCGTCACCGGCCTCGACGTCGTCCGCGACGCCGCCAAGGTCCGCGCGCAGATCGGGCTGGCGGGCCAGTACGCCGCCGTGGACGAGAACTTGACCGGCTTCGAGAACCTCGAGATGGTCGGCCGGCTCTACCACCTCGGCCGCGGGCAGTCGCGCCGGCGGGCGCGAGAGCTCCTCTCCTCGTTCGAGCTGTCCGACGCCGCCGATCGCCTCGTCCGCACCTACTCGGGCGGGATGCGCCGCCGCCTCGACCTCGCGGCCGCGCTGGTCGCCCGGCCGCCGGTGCTGTTCCTCGACGAGCCGACGACCGGGCTCGACATCCGCAGCCGCATCGGGCTCTGGGACGCCATCGAAGCGCTCGTCTCCGAGGGGACCACCGTCCTCCTGACGACGCAGTACCTCGACGAGGCCGATCGTCTTGCCGATCGCATCGCCGTGATCGACCAGGGCCTGGTGATCGCGGAAGGGACGCCGGACGAGCTCAAGGCCCAGGTCGGGGGCGAGCGGCTGGAGATCCACCTCTGCGACGAGGGGCGCGGCGACGAGGCCGTGGCCGCTCTCGCCTCGATCGCGAGCGACCGCCCGTTTCTCGAGGATGGTTCGGTCCGCGTCCCCGTCGCGGAGCGCCGAGGGACGATCGCCAATGCTGTGCGCCGCCTGGACGACGCCGGGATCGCGATCGACGACATCTCCGTCAGCATCCCGACGCTGGACGACGTCTTCCTGAACCTGACCGGTCGTCCTGCCGAGCCGGAGACCGAGGAGGCGGAGGTGCAGACCCGATGACCGCGCTTCGCCACGGGATCTCGGACACGCTCGTCCTGGCGAAGCGGAGCCTACTGCGGATCCCGCGCCAGCCCGACCTGCTGGTCGGCTTCACGATCCAGCCGATCCTCTTCGTCCTGCTGTTCGTCTACGTCTTCGGCGGCGCGATCCAGACGCCGGGCTTCGACTACGTCGACTTCCTGATGCCGGGGATCATCGTCCAGTCGATCGTCTTCGGCGGCTTCGTGACCGCGCTCGGGCTCGCCGACGACCTGAAGAAGGGGCTCATGGACCGGTTTCGCTCGCTGCCGATGACCCGCTCGGCGCTGCTGACCGGCCGCACGCTCGGCGACGTCGTCACGAACATCTTCCAGCTGGTGGTGATGTTCACCGTGGGCCTGCTCGTGGGCTTCAACTTCTCGAGCAGCGTCGGCGAGGTGATCGCCGGGATCGCGCTGCTGCTCTTCATCGGCTACGCCTTCTCCTGGGTCTTCGCCCTCATCGGCCTCTCGTCTTCCTCGCCCGAGGCCTCGAACGCGTACGGGTTCACGATCCTCTTCCCGCTCACGTTCGTCTCGTCGGCGTTCGTGCCCGTCGACTCGATGCCGAGCTGGCTTCAGCCGATCGCCGAGCACAACCCGTTCACGACGATGGTCGACGCAGCCCGCACGCTGTTCCTCGGGACGCCGGCCGGCAACGACGTCTGGCTCGCGCTGGTCTGGACGATCGCGATCATCGCCGTCTTCGCCCCGCTCTCGGCGTGGCGCTACCGGCGCGTCGTCACGCGCTAGGGCGCTGTCACGAGGGCGCGACAACGCGGCGGATACTATGGGTCGTCCGTTCGGGGACCGGGGGAGCCGGTGAGCCGAGAGATCGAGGTCAAGCTGCTGGGCCCGCTCGAGGTGGAGGTTTCGCGCGAGCCCGTCCGGTTCGAGGGGGTCAAGCAGCGGAGGCTCTTCGTCGCACTCGCGCTGCATGCGCCGGAGGCGGTTTCGGCCGACGACCTGATGGAGGCCTTGTGGGGCGACGAGCTGCCCGCCGGCGCGATGCAGGCGCTGCAGAAGCAGATCTCGCGTCTGCGCCGGCGGCTGGGGGAGGAAGTGCCGGTGCGCCATCGGGCACGGGGCTACGCGTTGGAGATCGACCCGGAGGCGATCGATTCGCGCCGGTTCGAGGATCTGCTGCAGCGGGGGCGAGCGGCGCTGGCGCGCGACGATCCGGCGCAGGCCGCTGCCGATCTGCGCACGGCCCTTGCGCTGTGGCGCGGCCCGGCGCTCGCCGATCATCGCTTCGACGAGTTCGCCCAGCGCGAGATCGGGCGCCTGGAGGAGCAGCGCGTGGAGGCGATCGAGGAGCGGTTGGCGGCGGATCTCGCCTGCGGCAGCGATGCGGATCTCGTCGGCGAGCTGCAGGCGCTGGTCGCGGAGCACCCGCTGCGCGAGCGGCTACGCGCACAGCTGATGGTCGCGCTGTACCGGACCGGGCGGCAAGCGGAGGCGCTCGAGACGATGCGCGAGGGCCGCAGGTTGCTGGTGGACGAGCTCGGGATCGAGCCCGGTCCGGAGCTCCGTCGGCTTGAGCGCATGATCCTCGCGCAGGATCCCGAGCTGCTGGCCGAGCAGCCCAGCGCCGGCCTCGCCGCCCCGTTGCCCGCGCCCGCCAACGTGACGATCGGGCGGGAAGGAGAGCTGGCCGAGATCGCTGCCTTGCTGGCGCGCCCCGACGTGCGGCTGGTCACGCTCGTCGGGCCCGGGGGCGTAGGGAAGACGCGCCTGGCGCTGGAGGCCGCGCGGTCGGCCGCGGATCGTTTCCCCGGTGGCGCGGTGCACGTCAATCTCGACGGCGTCGAGGACGCCGGTGTGCTCGTGCCCGAGGCAGCCACCGCGCTGGGCGTGGTGGCTGCGACGGCGGCGGAGCTCGGCGAGCAGCTCGGCCGCAGCACGGGCGGCGCGGCGGCGCTGCTGGTGCTGGACGGATTCGAGCGCTTCCTCGAGGACGCCGGGCAGGTAGCCGAGCTGCTGGCCGCGGTGGCCAACCTGACGGTGCTGGCCACGAGCCGCGCACCGCTACGGCTGACCGCCGAGCACGCCTACCGGGTGCAACCGCTGGCCGCGCCGAACGCAGCCGCATTGTTCAACGCGCGCGCGAGAGCGGCCCGGGCCGACTCGGAGATCGACGACGAGCAGGCGATCGTCGCCGCGATCTGCTCGCGTCTGGACGGCCTGCCGCTGGCCATCGAGCTGGCGGCGGACCGGGCCCGCTGGCTGTCCCTGCCGGCGCTCCTGGAACGTCTCGAGCACCGGCTCGAGCTCCTGACCGAAGGTCCGCGCGACCTCCCCACACGGCAGCGATCACTGCGCGCCACCCTCGAATGGTCCTGGGATGCGCTCGAGGAGCCCGAGCGCGTGCTGCTCGGCCGCCTGACGGTCTTCGAAGGAGGCGCCTCGCTCGAGGCGGCGGAGGCGGTCTGCGACGGCGACCTGGGCGGAGGCCTCGAGACTCTGGTGACGTCCCTGCTCGACAAGAGCTCGCTCCTGCGGACCGACTCCGGCCGCGCTGCACAGCCCCGCTTCGGGATGCTCGATACGGTGCGCGAGTTCGCCGCCGAACGGGCCGCCGAGCACGAGGATCTCGCACCGCTCGAGCGCCGGCACGCGAGCTACTTCCTGGATCATTGCGAGCACGCCGCGGAGCAGGCCGCGCGCACGGACCGGCGCGAGTGGCTCGACCGGCTCGCGCAGGAGCGCGGCAACATCCGGTTGGCGTTCGAGCGGCTGCTGCGCGCCGGCGCGACCGACGAAGCGTTGCGCGTGGCCATCGCGTTCGCCCGGGCGCTGCCCTGGGACTCGCACGCACATGAGGTCCGCGGGTGGCTCGGGCAGGCGGTCGACGCGCGGGCTGCGCCGTCCGAGGCGCTGCGCGCGAGTGGCCTGTACTGGCAGGGCGCGCTTGCCCTCTCCCAGGGGCTCTTCCGGGACGCTCAGGAGCAGCTGGAGGCGGCGCTCGCGGTAGCGCGCGAGGCGGGCGAATCGTCGGTCGAGGCCGCCGCGCTGGCCGCTCTGGGGCGCCGGGCAGTGCTCGTCGCAGCCCCGGACGCTGACGCGCTCTGCGACGCCGCCGTGACAGCTGCCCGCCGAGTGGGCGACCCGATCCTAGTCGCCGATGCGCTGTTGATGGAGGCCGGCGCCTGCGAGCGCGCGGCAGCCTGGGAGCGCGCCGACTCGCTTGCCGGCGAGGCACTGGCGCTCTACCGCGCGGAGGGCGACCCCTACGGCGCAGCCACCGCGCTGGCGGAGCAGGGCTGGTACGCCATGGTCCACGGCCGACTGGAGGAGTCCCAGCAGCTCCTCGGCGAGGCGCTCGAGCTGCGGCGCCGCCACGGTGACGACCGGCGGCTGGTCGAGCCCTTGATCGACCACGCCTGGCTGATGCTCGCACGCGACCGCACCGAACAGGCCCGGCAGGGGTTTCTCGACTGCCTAGCGCTCGCGCGCCAGGTCGGGGACCAGTTCAACGTCGCCGAGGCGCTCGCCGGCCTCTCGACTCTCGCCGCGGTCCAGGCTCGTTGGGCGGAGGCGGCACAGCTCGCGGGGACGTCGGCGGCCTTGCACGATCGAATCGGCGCGCCCGCCTGGGAGTCCGTGACCGCCATCCACGACCGTGCCCTCGGCAGCGCCCGCGAAGCCCTCGGTAGCGAACGGTATGGCGAGCACTTCGCCGAGGGCCGACGACGGTCCGCCGAGGACGCCGTCGCGCATCTGCAGACCGAGCCGATCGAGGCGTTGACGAGCAGCGCCCCCTGATCGCGCGTTTCCGGCGCGTCAGCGAGATGTCCGTGGAAGGTCAGCGGATCATGGTCTCCTGCGCGCGTGACACTTTGCGCCGGACCGCCGCCGACCGACTCCACGGCGCGGACCTGGGTGCGGAAGCGGCTCGTGGCGTCGGGCCGCGCCTTCGCGGCTACGGCCCGGAACCCCGGCCTGCTGCGCGCTCAGCTGGCCTTCGCCGCCACCTGGACGGCGGAGGCGGCCTTCACGGTCGGCATCGCCGTCGTGGCCTTTCGCGACGGCGGCGCCGGGGCGGTCGGCCTCGTGGCCTTCGCGCGGTTGGCGCCGTCGGCGCTGTTCACGCCGGTCGGGACGGCGTTCACGGACCGGTTCCGGCGCGACCGGGTGCTCGTGTGCTCGTGCTTCGTCCGCGTCGCCGCGACCGCCGCCGCCACGTTCGTGCTCGCCGTCGGCGGGCCGCGGGTGGCCGTCTATGCGCTGGCAGTGGTCTCCACCGCTGCATTCAGGCTGTTCCGCCCGGCCCACTCGGCCCTGCTGCCGGGGTTGAGCAACACACCATTCGAGCTGACGAGCGCCAACGTCGTCCGCGGCCTCCTCGACTCGGTCAGCACGCTCGTCGGCCCACTCGCGGCCGCGCTGCTCCTCGGGCTCGCCAGCCCGGCCGCGGTGTTCATGGCGAGCGCCGTCCTGTCGCTCGCCTCCGGCGTGCTGCTGCTGCGGCTGTCCTACGAGGCGCCGCCACGCGCTCGGCCCGAGCCGCTGCGGCGAATCCTGCACGAGACGGTCGAGGGCTTCCAGGCGCTCGGGCGCTATCGCGATGCAGGTCTCTTGATCGGGCTCGCGCTCGTACAGTCGTTGACGCAGGGCTTTCTCACCGTGTTCGTGGTCGTGCTTGCGCTCGAGCAGCTGGACCTGGGAGCGCCCGGGGTCGGCCTGCTGACCGCAGCCCTGGGCGCAGGCGCGGTAGTGAGCTCGCTGGGGGCGTCGATGTGCCTCACCGGCGCGCGCCTCGCCGCCCTCGAGGGTCTCGGCGTCCTCCTCTGGGGTCTGCCTCTCACCCTGAGCGGAGCTCTCCCGCACGCACCGGTCGTCGTGGGCTTGATGTTCGTGATCGGCATTGGTAACGCGCTGGTGGACATCGGCCTGCACACGCTGCCCGCCCGGCTCGTACCGGAGGACCTGCTCGCCCGTGTCTTCGGCGCGAAGGCGAGCCTGACCGCTCTGGCGGGAGCCATCGGCGCGTTGGTCACGCCGTTCGCCATCCATCTGTTCGGGATCCGCGGCGCCCTCGTCCTGCTCGGGCTCGTTGCCCCCGCCCTCGCGGTGCTGGCCTGGCCGAGGCTGCGCGCAATCGACGCCGCCATTGAGGGTCGCGATCAGGACATTCGGGTCCTCACCGACGCGCCGATGTTCCGCCCACTGCCGATGCCGGCGATCGACGACCTCGCCCTGCGGGTCGACAAGGTTGCCGTTCCAGCAGGCCGCGAGATCGTCAGTCAGGGCGGTCACGGCGGCCGCTTCTACGTGATCGAGAGCGGCGAGGCCGACGTGATCGGGGACGGCCGGCTGATTCGCAGACTGCGGTCAGGCGACGGCTTCGGCGAGATCGCGCTGCTCGAGGACACCGTGCGGACGGCCACCGTGCGCGCCCGCACGTCCCTGCGGCTCTACAGCGTCGATCGTCGCCACTTCCGCTCGGCCGTCAGGGCCTACGAGTCGAGCGAGCGCGAGGCGAACGCCGTGGTGCTCGACCGGCTCGGCGCCTTCGCGCCGGCGCGATAGCGACGGCATGGGCGGCCGTCAATGGCTCTCGTGTGAGCGAGAGCCGGACTCGCAGATGAGTGGGAGCGACGGGACTCGTACCCGCGACTTCCACAGCGTGGCAGGCCGGTGCGCCCGTGCAGCGGCTGAAGTCGAAGGAGTCAGGAACGCAGACTGGTACGGCTCGGGCCTGGTCGGCGCGCGCCCCCAGTGTCGCTGGCGATTAGCGCGTCCAGTCTGCGAGAAAGGGTTCACCCGGGACCTGAACCGACCTCAGGCCGGAGCCGTCTCGCCGGACGAAGAAGATCCGGGCCCCGGTGAACAGCACGGAACCGCCGCGCTTCGACCACACCGGCCGCTCACCGAGCCGCCTCGTGAGGAGATGCCGGCCCGAGCCGTCGGCACGGGCGAGCCAGATGC
>JBKPFI010000334.1:0-11378 GCA_046728775.1 Actinomycetota bacterium
GGTGGGAACCACGCGTGATCGATCTCGGCGGCGGCCTCGGAATCCGCTACCTCGAAGGCGATCGCCCGCCTGAGATCGGCGAGTTTGTCGGCGCGCTGCTCGGGACGCTCGAGCGGGCCTGGGAGCTGCACGGCCTCGAAGCGCCGCAGGTGATCCTCGAGCCCGGCCGCTCGCTCGTCGGGCGCGCAGGCGTGACGCTGTACCGGGTCGGCGTCGTCAAGCACGCCGCGACGACGACCTACGTCGCGGTCGACGGCGGCATGTCCGACAACCCGCGCCCGCAGCTCTACGACGCCCGCTACGGCGCCCTGCTCGCGAGCCGCGCGGACGAGGAGGCGACCGGGGTCTACGCGGTCTGCGGGAAACACTGCGAGTCCGGCGACGTGCTGATCGAGTCGGTCGAGCTGCCGGAGCCCCGCCGCGGCGACCTGCTCGCGGTGCCGGCGACGGGCGCCTACACGCTCGCGATGGGCTCGAACTACAACGCCGTGCCGCGCCCGGCGGCGGTGCTGGTCGGCGACGGCAAGGCGCGGCTCATCCGTCGCCGGGAGACGGTCGACGACCTCCTCCGGCACGAAGAGACGAGAGGCTAGGCTCAGCGCGATGCGTCGCCTGGACAGGCTCCCCGGGGTCGTGCTCGTCAGCGTCGCGGCCGCGATGTGGGGCCTCGACGGGCTGATCCGGAAGCCGCTCTCGGACTCGACGTCGGCCTACACGATCGTGTTCGGCGAGCACGTCGTCCTCGTCGCGCTGACGCTGCCACTGCTCGCCGCGGCCTTCACCGCGCTCTGGCGGGCCGGCTGGTCCTACGTCGGCGCGGGAATTGCGATTGGCGCCGGGGCGTCCGCGATCGCGACGATCCTCTTCACGAAGGCGCTCTTCCACGGCGACTTCATCACCGTGGTCGTGCTCCAGAAGGCGCAGCCGCTGATCGCGGTGCTCGGAGCGTGGCTGGTCCTCGGCGAGCAGCCGCGCCGGGGCTTCGCCTGGATCCTCCTCCCCGCGCTGGCCGGGATCTGGCTGATCGCGCTGCCGCATCCGCTCGACCCGCACGCTCGGGGTCTGACCCCGATCGTCGAGACCCTCGCCGCGGCCGCGCTCTGGGGCATGGGCACCGTCTTCGGGCGCTACCTAGGCCGGCGCCTCGCGTTCGAGCAGGTCTCGACCGTCCGTTTCGGCTTCGGCCTCGTCGCGAGCGCCTGCGCGCTGCCGATCGTCGGCGCCGCTGCGTACTCGAATGCGCACGACAGCTTCTGGATCGCGGTGCTCGCGCTCGTGACCGGGTTCCTGGCGCTCGGCCTCTACTACTACGGGCTGCGTCGGACGCCGGCGCTGCTCGCGGCCATCGGCGAGCTCGCCTTTCCCGTTACGGCGGCGCTGGTCGGCATCTACGTGTTCGACAGCTCACTGCGGTGGACGCAGTGGCTCGGCGTCGCCATCACGGTGGGCGTGATCAGCCTGCTGCCGGTGCGCCGCCGCCAGCTCGTGCACGTGCCGCCCCGCGAGCCGGCCCTCGCTACCTGACGCGGAACAACCCGCCGAACGAAACCCAGTGCCCGTTGTGGAAGCGCTCGAGCTTCGACTGGTCGAGCGGGAAGTGGTCGCTCCTCGTCGTCCGGACAGTGATCCCCGGCAGCAGGAAGGGATCGTTCTTGACGTTCAGGCTTGTCGCGGCCTTCATGATCCCCGGACGGGTCAGGTTCTTCCCCGCCTTCTTCAGCGCCGCGACGAATGTATGCGCGACCGACATCCCGTAGACGGCGTAGACGTCGTTCGGGTTCCCGCCCTTGAAGCGCTTCATGACCGAGCGGTACAGCTTCATGCCGGGGTCTTTCTTCCAGCGGGCGTCCGTCGGGTCCTTGAGGAACACGATCGAGATCGTGCCTTCGGTCTGCTTCTTGCTCGTCGCCGCGGTCGCGAGGCCCATGATGTTCGCCGCGCTCGAGACCGCGTTGACGTATACCTTCGGCCGCCAGCCGAGCGTGCTCGCGGCGTAGTACGCGCCGATCGTGGCCTGCGGCGTGGCGAAGAGCAGCAGCGTGTTCGCCTTCTTGGCCTTCAGCTTCGCGATCTGGGACTTGACGTTCGAGTCGGTGACGTCGTAGCCCTGCTTGGCGACGATCAGCTTCGCCTTCTTGCCGAGCCCGTTGCGCAGGCCCGCGAGGAGGTCCTTGCCGAAGTCGTCGTTCTGGTAGAGGACGCCGATGCGCGCCTTCGGGGTCGTCTTCGCGATGTAGCGGCCGTAGATCGTGCCCTCGGCCCGGTAGTTCGGCTGGTACGCGATCGTCCACGGGTACTGCTTGTAGTCCTTCCCGAAGGTCGTCGCCCCGCTAGCGACGAACAGCTGCGGCACCTTGAGCGCGTTCAGGTACGAGCGCGTCGCCAGGTTGTGCTCGGTGCCGAGGCTGTTGAAGATCGCGAAGACCTTGTCCTGCTGGACGAGCTCCCGCGTCGCGTCGACGGTCTTCGAGGGGTCGTACCCGTCATCCTTGTAGATGTACTTGATCTTCCGCTTGTTCACGCCGCCGTGGGCGTTGACGTAGCGGAAGTAGGCGGCGGCGCCCTTCGCCACCGACTGGTACGCGGAGGCCGGGCCGCTGAGCGGCGTCGTCCCGCCGATCAGTACCTGGCTCGACGTGACACCGGGCGTTGCCGATGTCGCGCCCGAGGCCACCGTCGCGAGCCCGAGCGCGCCGAGGGCGCACGAAATCAGCTGAACCCTCCTGGACATCCCCACTAGGGACGAAGGTATAGCCACGTTGTTAGCGGTCTGGCAAGCCGCCTCAGCAGGCCTCCGGCGCCGCTCGGGAGGAGGATCATCACGATGATGATCGCCGCCCCGTAGACGAAGTCCGGCACGCCCTGTGCGGTCGAGACGCGGGTCGACAGGTCGGGCAGGTACTGCACGAACAGGGCGCCGAGCACCATCCCTGGGAGCGAGCCGAGGCCGCCGACGACCGTGCCGACCAGGATCAGGATCGAGAGCAGGAAGGTGAACGAGAGCGGGCTCACGATCTCGTCCTGGATCGCCAGCAGCGAGCCGGCCACGCCTGCGTAGACGCCGCTCAGCGCGAAGGCCAGCGTCTTCGTCCGCGCGAGCGCGATTCCGGCCGAGGCCGCGGCGACCTCGCTGTCCCGCACGGCGCGGAAGGTGCGCCCGAAGCGGCCGCGCACGATCAGCCATGCGACGAGGAAACCGATCAGGCCGATTCCCCAGGTGAGGTAGTAGAGGAAGTGGTTCTGGGTCATCGAGTGGCCGAAGATCGTGACCGTGCCGCTGAGCCCCGTCACCTGCAGCGGCGCCTCTTCCAGCAGCCGCAGGCCCTGGCTGCCGCCGGTGAGGCCGGAGAACTTCCTCAGGAGCGAGGGCATCGCCACCGCGAAGGCGAAGGTCGCCAGCGCGAGGTAGAGGCCGGAGAGGCGCAGCGCGGGGAGACCGATCAGGAAGCCGACGATCCCGGCGGCGATGCCGGCGAGCGGAATCGTCCAGACGTCGCGCCAGTGCTCGTGCACGACGAGCGCCGCGGTGGTGTAGCCGCCGATCGCCATCAGCGCGCCGTGGCCGAGCGAGATCTGGCCGGTGTAGCCGGTCAGCAGGTTCAGCCCGACGATCGCGATGAAGAAGACGCCCGCGTGTGCGAGGTCACGGGAGTGGAAGTCGCTCACGAAGCGCGGCGCGAACGCGTAGACGACGAGCACAGCCGCGGCGACGAGCAGCCAGAGCGCGATTCCGAGCGCGCGCAGGCGCATCAGACCCTCGCCACCGCCTGGCGGCCGAAGAGCCCCGCGGGCCGGACGAGCAGAACGCCGAGGATCAGCGCGAGGGCGAGCGGCAGCCGCAGCTCGGTGCCGACCCAGTCGACGTAGGTGCCGATCAGGTTGACCAGCACCCCGAGCAGCATCGAACCGACCACGGCCCCGAAGGGGCTGTCGATCCCGCCGAGCACGGCTCCGGCGAACGCGTAGAGCAGCACCGGCTGCATCAGGTTCTGGTCGAAGCTCGCCAGCGCGGGCGCAGTGAGCATCCCGGAGACGGCGCCCATCGCGGCCGCAAGGCCCCAGCCCAGCGCGAGCATCCAGCTGACGCGCACCCCCACGAGGCGGCTCGCCTCGGGATTGCCCGCGGCCGCCCGTGACGCGAGCCCGAGCTTCGTGAAGCGGAAGAAGGCCCAGAGCAGCGCCACCGCCGCCAGCGAGACCCCGATCGTGCCGAGGTCCTGGATCGAGAAGGCGACGCCCGCGATGTCGATCGGCCGCGTCGAGAAGGCGTTCGGGAGGCTGCGCGTCTCCGGGGTCCAGATCCAGCGGGCGGCGCCGTTGACGAGGAAGAAGAGGCCGATCGTGACGATCACGATCGTCAGCACGGGTGCCCGCTCGACCGGCTTGATCACCAGGCGCTCGACCCCGATCCCGCCCGCGAAGGAGATGGCAACGGTCAGGAAGAACGCGCCCCAGTACGAGAGGCCGTGGTGGACGAGCGACCAGGCAATGAAGGTCGAGAACATCGCCATCTCGCCCTGGGCGAAGTTGACGACGCCGGTCGAGCGGTAGATCAGCACGAGCGCGACCGCGAGCGTGGCCCAGACGCCGCCGTTGGCCAGCCCGATCACGGTCTGCTGCGCGAGCTGCGTCCAGTCGAAGGCGAGCAGCACTAGTAGCCGAGGTACGAGCGTCGGACGGACTCGTGGCGGCGGAGCTCGGCGCTCGGGCCTTCGACGGCGACGCGGCCGACCTCGAGCACGTAGGCGCGCGAGGACGCCTCGAGCGCGAGCGCGGCGTTCTGCTCGACTACGAGCACCGCGAGCCCCTCCTCTTCGTTCAGCTCGCGCACGATGCGGAAGATCTCGGCCACGACCAGCGGCGCGAGGCCGAGCGAGGGCTCGTCGAGGAGCAGCAGCCTCGGCCGGAGCATAAGCGCGCGGGCGAGCGCGAGCATCTGCTGCTCGCCGCCGCTGAGCGTGCCGGCGCGCTGGTTGCGGCGGTCGGCGAGCTGCGGGAAGTAGCCGAGCACGCGCCGCTCGTCGTCGGCGACGGCCTTGCGGTCGCGGCGCACGTACGCACCGAGGCGGAGGTTCTCGCCCACCGTGAGCTCCGTCAGCGTCCCGCGGCCCTCGGGGACGTGGGCGATCCCGGCCCGGGCCACGGCTTCCGGCGAGCTGCGGGCGATGCTGCGGCCGGCGAACGCGATCCGCCCACCGCGCCGGACGGTGCCCGAGACGGCGCGCAGGGTCGTCGTCTTCCCGGCCCCGTTTGCGCCGAGGACCGCGACCGCCTCGCCCTCGTTCACGCTCAGTGACACCCCGCGCAGCGCCTCGACCGGGCCGTAGCGCGCGCTGACGTCCTCGAGCTCCAGGAGAGGCGCCGAGCCGTCAGCCATCCGTCGAGCCCAGGTACGCCTCGATCACCTTCGGGTTGTTCTGCACCTCTCTCGGCGTGCCGCTCGCGATGCGGCTCCCAAAATCGAGCACGTGGACGCGGTCCGCGATGCCCATCACGAGGCCCATGTGGTGCTCGACCAGGAGCAGCGTGAGCTCGAAGTCCCGGCGCAGGTTGCGAAGGAGCGACGCGAGCTCCTCGACCTCCTCGTGGTTGAGCCCGCCCGCGGGCTCGTCGAGGAGGAGCAGCCGCGGGCCGGCGGCGAGCGCGCGGGCGAGCTCGACCCGCTTCCGCGTGCCGTACGGGAGCTCGGCGGCCGGCCTGTGCGCGAGCGGCGAGAGGCCGACGTACGCGAGCAGCTCGCGGGCGCTACGACCGCGGCGCGCGTGGCGGCCGACGAGGACGTGCTCGAGAACCGTCATCGAGCTGAAGAGCTCGACGTTCTGGAAGGTGCGCGCAATCCCGCGTCGGACGACCCGGTGCGGGGGCGTCCGCAGCAGGCTCTCGCCGTCGAAGGTGATCTCGCCCCGCTCCGGCCGGTAGAGCCGCGTGATCAGGTTGAAGAGCGTCGTCTTGCCGGCCCCGTTCGGCCCGATCAGGCCGACGATCTCGCCCTCGTTCACGTCGAGCGAGACGTCGTCGACCGCCACGACCCCGCCGAACGTCCGGGTCACCTGCACGACCGAGAGCAGCGCCACGGCGGAGGACTCTACGGCGCGCCGGGCCGTCACTCCAAGTAACAGACTGTTACTTGATCAGGGCGGCCCGGAGGTCGGCAGCGTCGGTGGCCGGGCGTTGGCAGGCGAAGCGCTCGCAGACGTACACCGCCGGCCTGCCGTCGACGTGGTCCTTGCCCTCGAGGAGCGGCACGCCCTCGGCGGGCCCGAAGGCGACCACGGCGTTCGGGTCGTACGGCTCCAGCGCCGCCCGCGCGACTTCGCTCTCCGGCGGCCCGACGATCGCGATCTCCCGCGGCGTGCCGAGGTAGAGGTCGAGCGCGTTCAGCGCCCACGCGAGCTCGGTCGGCAGCCGGCCGAGGCTCTCGCCCAGCAGCCGCAGCACGCCGGCGGCCCGCCGCTCCAGCTCGTCGTCCCCGTAGACGCGCGAGAGCCGGAGCAAGACGTACGCGAGCATCGAGTTGCCCGACGGGATCGGGTGGTCGAAGAGGTCCTTCTTGCGAGCCACCAGCTGCTCGCCCTCGCCTGGCGCGAGGAAGAAGCCACCGTGCTCGTCGTCGGAGAACAGCTCGACGGCCAGCAGCGCGAGCCGTCGGGACTCCTCGAGCCAGCGCAGCTCGCCCGTCGCGACGTGCAGCTCGTAGAGGCCGTGCGCGACGTTGGCATAGTCGTCGAGGAAGCCCGCACCGCTCGTGCGGCCCGCCCGCAGGCTGCGCCAGAGCCGCCCGCGCTCGTCCGAGAGCGACGCGAGCAAGAAGGTGCCGAGCGCCCGCCCCTCCTCGACCCAGTCCTCGCGCCGTAGCCGCCGCCCCGCCTCGGCCACGGCCGCGAGCGCCAGGCCGTTCCAGGAGGCGATCGCCTTGTCGTCGCGCCCGGGCTGGGGCCGCCGCGAGCGGATCTCGAGCAGCCGCGCCCGCCTCTCGGCGTCGAGCTCGCCGCGCAGCACGAATCGGCCGTCCTCGAACGGCTCGAGCAGCTCCTCGGGCGCACCCTCGCCCGGCGCCCAGGTGTACGTCAGCCCCTCGACACCGTCCGTGTCCGCGTCCTGTGACGACGCGAAGCCGCCGTCCTCGAGGCGCAGCTCGCGCAGCAGGTACTCGACGGTCTCCTCGGCCACCTCGCGGTGGCGCTCGCTGCCGGTCACGAGCCAGCCGTGCAGGTAGGCCGGCACGAGCAGCGCGTTGTCGTAAAGCATCTTTTCGAAGTGCGGCACGAGCCAGCGCTCGTCGACCGAGTAGCGGTGGAAGCCGCCGCCGACGAGGTCGTACATCCCGCCGGCCGCCATCGCGTCCAGCGTTTGTGCCGCGACGTCGCCCTCTCCCCGGCGCAGCAGCAGCTCCAGCGCCGAGGCGGGCGGGAACTTCGGCGCGCGGCCGAAGCCGCCCCACTCCGGGTCGTGCAGCTCGCTAAGCCGGCGCACCGCCTGGAAGAGGAGTGACTCCGTCAGCGGCTCCGAGGACGGCTTCGCCGTGGCGGACTGCCGAAGCGCGTCGACGAGCACTTCACTGCGGCGCGTCACGTCCTCGCGCCGCTCCCGGTAGAGGTTCGAGACCGTGACCAGGACCTCGCGGAAGGAAGGCAGGCCGTGGCGCGGCTCCGGCGGGAAGTACGTGCCGCCGAGGAACGGCTCGCCGTCGGGCGTAAGGAAGACCGTCAGCGGCCAGCCGCCGTGGCCCGTGAGCGCCACCACCGCGTCCATGTAGATGCCGTCCACGTCCGGTCGCTCCTCGCGGTCGACCTTGACGTTGACGAAGCGCTCGTTCATCAGCGCGGCCGTCTCCGCGTCCTCGAAGGACTCGTGCGCCATCACGTGGCACCAGTGGCACGCGGCGTACCCGATCGAGAGCAGGATCGGCTTGTCCTCGACGCGGGCCCGCGCGAGCGCCTCTTCGCCCCACGCGAACCAATCGACGGGATTTTCCGCGTGCTGGAGGAGGTATGGGCTCGACTCGTTGGCGAGGCGGTTCATGGTTGTTTGTACGGTAACGGCGTGGCTCTTCCAGGCGGGACCGTCACCTTCTTGTTCACGGACATCGAAGGCTCGACGCGGCTGCTGCAGTCGCTCGGGGACGACTACGGCCGGGTCGTGGCCGACCACCGGCGGCTCTTGCGCGGCGTCTTCCAGGCCGCGGGCGGCAGCGAGGTCGACACGCAGGGTGACGCGTTCTTCTACTCGTTCCCGCGCGCCCGGGACGCGGTGCGCGCAGCAGTCGAGGGCCAGCGCGCGCTCGCGCGGCACGAGTGGCCGGGAGGCGCGGAGGTGCGCGTGCGGATGGGCCTGCACACCGGCGAGCCGAGCGTCGGCGACGAGGGCTACGTCGGGCTCGACGTCGTCCGGGCGGCGCGGATCTGCTCGGCCGGCCACGGCGGCCAGATCCTGCTCTCCGAGACCACGCGCGCGCTCCTCGGCAACGAGCTGCCCGACCGCGTCAGCGTCCGTGACCTCGGCAGGCAGGACCTGAAGGACGTCCAGCACGAGCACGTCTACGAGCTGTCGTTGGACGAGGCTCAGGCTGACTTCCCTCCGCTCAAGGTCGAGGAGAAGCCGAGCGGGGAGACCCTCGAGGAGCGCTTCGAGCAGCGCATCAACCGGTACGTGGAGGACCAGCTCGAGGCCGCGTTCAGCAAGGCGCTGCCGGCGAAGGGCGCCGGCAAGAAGCGCGGCTGCCTCCTGACGCTCGTCGCCGTGGCCGGGACGCTGGCCCTGCTCGCGATGCTCGTGCAGCTCGCCTTCTAGGGCGTAGGCTCCCGTCGTGGTCTCGCTCGACACGGAACGGCTCGTGCTGCGCGCTCCCGTGCCCGAGGACGCCGACGCCCTCGCGCCGATGTACGCCGACCCCGAGGTGATGCGCTACGTCGGCGACGGGCGTGCCCTCACGCGCGCGGAGACCGAGCGCTCGGTGCGGCGGATGATCGAGCGCTGGCAGGCGGACGGCTTCGGCCTCTTCACGACGATCCGTAAGAGCGACAAGGCGGTGATCGGCCGCGTCGGGCTGCTGGTCTGGAACACCGCCACCTGGGAACCCACCACGCGGGCGGAGGGTGCCGGCGTTCCGACCGAGGTCGAGGTCGGCTACACGCTCGGTCGCGGCTACTGGGGACACGGCTACGCGACGGAGGCGGCGACCGCGGTGCGGGATTACGCGCTGGGCAAGCTCGAGTCGGAGCGACTGATCGCGCTCATCGTCCACGGCAACAGGGCCTCCGAGAACGTGGCGCGCAAGCTCGGGCTCGAGTACGAACGCGACGTCATGCTCGGCCGGCGCGAGGCGCAGCTGTTCGCGCTCGAGACGTGAACGCTACGCGTCCGGTTTCGCCGAAGGACTCGATGCGAGGGCAGGCGGTGAGCGCCGCGCGCGCAATGGAACGTCGGGCGTGAGCGAGGCGGCCCGCGACGTGCTGCGGCGGACCGCCGAGCTCGCGGCCGACTACGTCGAGAGCCTCGACGAGAGGCCGGTGTTTCCATCCGTCGACCCCGCGGAGCTTCGGGCGGCACTCGGCGGGCCGCTACCCGAGGAGCCGATGCCTGCCGAGGGCGTGCTCGACGAGCTAGTGGCGGCTGCAGAGCCGGGTGTCGTCGCGATGGGCAGCGGCCGCTACTTCGGGTTCGTGATCGGCGGCGCGCTCCCCGCCGCACTCGCTGCCGACTGGCTGACCTCTGCCTGGGACCAGAACGCGGGACTGTACGTCGGCGGCCCTTCCGCCTCGGTCGTCGAGGAGGTGACGCGGGAGTGGCTGGTGGAGCTGCTGGGGCTGCCCGCCGACGCCGCGATCGGCTTCGTCACCGGCACGCAGATGGCGCATGTGACCGGGCTCGCGGCCGCGCGCTGGCACGTCCTCGACGCGGTCGGCTGGGACGTCGGCGCGCGCGGGCTAACCGGCGCTCCGCGAGTGCGCGTGCTCGTCGGCGACAAACGGCACGTGACGGTCGACCGTGCCCTGAGGCTGCTCGGCCTGGGCGCGCCCGAGGTCGTGGCCGCGGACGACCAGGGCCGGCTCGTCCCGGACGCGCTGCGCGAGGCGCTCGGCGACAGCCACGGCCCCGCGATCGTCTGCGCGCAGGCGGGCGAGGTGAACACGGGTGCCTTCGACCCGCTGCCGGAGATCGTTGCTGCGTGCGAGGCGGCCGGGGCATGGCTGCACGTCGACGGCGCCTTCGGCATCTGGGCGGCGGTCTCGCCCCGGCTGCGGCACCTGGTCGACGGGCTCGAGCGCGCGGACTCGTGGACGACGGACGCGCACAAGTGGCTGAACGTCCCCTACGACTCCGGCATCGTCCTCTGCAGGCATCCCGAGTCGCACCGCGCGGCGATGACGACGACCGCGTCGTACCTGATCCAGGACGAGGGCGAACGGCGCGTCCGCGACCAGGTGGACTGGGTGCCCGAGTTCTCGCGCCGCGCGCGCGGCTTCGCGGTCTACGCGGCACTGCGCTCGCTCGGCCGCCGCGGGCTGACCGAGCTCGTCGACCGCTGCTGCGACGCGGCGTCGCAGTTCGCGGAGGCGATCGCTCGGGTCGACGGGGTCGAGCTGCTGAACGAGGTCGTGCTCAACCAGGTGCTCTTCCGCTTCGAATCCGACGCGCGCACCGACGAGGTGCTACGCCGCGTGCAGGAGGGCGGCCGCGTGTGGATGAGCGGCACGACCTGGGACGGTCGCAAGGCGATCCGCGTCTCGATCTCGAACTGGCAGACGGGCGACGAGGACATCGACCTCGCCGTCGAGGCGTTCACGACGGCCTACGCGCCATTGCGCTAGATCTGGTCGGTTCGACCGGTCATCTCAGACGGACGCACGGGCAGAGCCCGCACGTCCTGAGAACGGCGCCGCGAGCGGCGCCTAGGGCCAGGTGCCGGCGCGGTAGAGCTGGCCCTCCAGGCGGCGCCCGAAGACCCCCTCGAGCCACTCCGACACGCGCACGAGCGCGTCCAGGTCCACACCCGTGCCGACGCCCTCGCGCTCAAGCAGGTAGACGAGGTCCTCCGTAGCGACGTTCCCGCTCGCCCGCGGCGCGTAGGGGCACCCGCCCAGGCCGCCCACAGACGAGTCCAGCACCTCCGCCCCTGCCTCGAGCGCCGCGAGCGCGTTCGCGTAGCCCGTGTTGCGCGTGTTGTGGCCGTGGAAGCCAACCCGCTTCCCGAGCCCGCTCACCCGCTCGACGAGCCGCCGCACGTGTGAAGGCACCGCAACGCCGATCGTGTCCGCGAGCACGACCTCGTCGGCACCGACCCGCTCGGCGAGCGCGACGACCTCGCCCTCGTCAACCTCGCCCTCGAACGGGCAGCCGAATGCAACCGAGACGGTCGCGGTGGTCGGCACCGACGC
>JBKPFI010000274.1:0-15941 GCA_046728775.1 Actinomycetota bacterium
CTGACGCGGTCGAGGATCCGCGCATAGTTCGAGGGCAATACCGATGAATCGGGGGTAGACGTGGTTCCCCCGTTGGCCCCCTCCGTGGGCTCCTCGCCGCCGACGGCGCCGAGCTCGCGCATGTCTTCGACGGGGACGACCACCTTCAGATCGAGCTCCTTGGCGCGGCCGGCGTCGACGACCTCGATCTCGCGCCCTCCGGAGACAAAGCGCCCGATCTCCTCCAGGGGGCGCTGGGTCGCGGAGAGCCCGATCCGCTGAATCGGTCCTTGCGCCAGCCGGTCGAGCCGTTCGAGACTCAGCGCCAGATGGGCGCCGCGCTTGGTGCCTGCAACGGCATGCACCTCGTCCACGATGACCGTCTCGACGCCCCTCATGGTCTCGCGCGCGCGTGAAGTCAGGAGCAGGAAGAGCGACTCCGGAGTCGTGATCAGGATGTCCGGCGGCTCGCGCAGCATCGCGGCCCGCTCCTTCTGTGGCGTGTCGCCGGTACGGACGGCAACCCGCAGCTCCGAGCCGAGGCCGGCGAGCGGACCGCGCAGGTTGCGCTCGATGTCGTAGTTCAGCGCCTTCAGCGGCGAGACGTAGAGCAGGCGCAGGCCCCGGCTCGGCTCCGGGTTCAGCCGGTCGATCTCGTAGAGGAAGGCAGCGAGTGTCTTGCCCGAGCCGGTCGGCGCCTGGATCAGCGTGTGGCCGCCGCGGGCGATCGCCGGCCAGCCCAGCTCCTGCGCCGGTGTCGGCCCGTCGAACGCCTGCTCGAACCAGCCGCGGGTCGCGGGCGAGAAAACGTCGAGGACGCTCATGCGCGTAGCGCTTCCACGTCCGCCCGGAACTCGTCCTCGTCGAGCGGCGGTGCGTCCTCGGGGTACGGGAAGGGCCAGCCCGGCCGCGGGTCGAGCGCGTAGCGCGGCATCACGTGCGTGTGCAGGTGCGGCATCGAGTTGCCCAGCGTCTCGTAGTTGAGCTTCACCGGCTGGAGGTGGCGCTCGAGCCTGCGGCCGACCTCTATCACCTCGAGCCAGTACTGCGCCGACTCGTCCTGCGAGAGCTCGGTCGGCTCCGCGACGTGGCGCCCGCGCCAGACGACGACCGTGTAGCCGCGCTGGACCTTCCGGCGCTGCAGGTAGGCGTCCGATACCTCGCCAGCGAAGATCCGGGCGCCGTACTCGGTCTCGTTCGGCCGCCCCTGCTCGCACATCGGGCAGCCCTCGCCCCGCTTGAGCTCGTAGAACGACTCTGGCCACTCCACCCGGCCGACGTTAGCATCGCGCAGAGCCGTGCCAGAGACGCCCGAAGAGCTCTACGCGCGTGCAAAGGACGCGCTGCGGATGCCGCCCGTCGAGGAGTGGGAGACGTTCCCATTCGACGGGGAGATGCGGCCTCGGCCGCTGCAGCCTCCGGAGGAGCGCGAGCGGCCCCGGCACGGCGAGGGCGGCGTCGAGTGCCCGCGCTGCGCCGCACCCGACCACGAGTACCTTTGGACGAACGAGAACTGGCGCCTCTGGTCGTTCGACAAGCCGACCGGGCTGCCGCTCGTCGTCTTGCTCGAGTCGCGGGAGCACTTCGCCGAGCCGGGTGACCTCCCGGACGACCTGGCAGCAGAGCTCGGCGTGCTGCTGGCGCGGATCGAGCGCGCCGTCCGCGGCCTCGGCGAGGTGGGCCGGGTCCACGTCTGCCGCTGGGGCGACGGCGGCGAGCACCTGCACTGGTGGTTCCTGGCGCGACCGGCGCGGCTACCGCAGCTGATCGGCAGCTTCGCGGCGATCTGGGACGACATCCTGCCGCCGGTCCCGGAGGAGCGCTGGCGCGCGGACCTGCAGGCGCTCGCCGCCGCGCTCGGGTGAAGCCCGGCTGCGGGCGGGCCTGGCTCGAGGCCCAGGGTGACTGAGCGCTTCGATGTTCTCGTGCTCGGCGGAGGCGCAGCCGGTTGTGCGCTGGCGGGGCGCCTGAGCGAGAACCCCGACCGCACGGTCTGCCTCGTGGAGGCCGGCCCCGACTACGGCCACCTCTCGGACGGCCGCTGGCCGGCGGACATCCTCGACCCGCGCTGGCTCGCGCTCGAGTCGCACCTCTGGGAGCGCGACGACGAGGACGACCGCTCGCAGTCGCGGGCGCGGATCATCGGTGGGTGCTCGGCGCACAACGCCTGCGTGCTCCTCGAAGGGGCGCCCTCTGACTACAAATGGGGCGCTGAATGGTCGTACGAGGCGTTCGCGCCGTACCTGCGGCGCGCGTACGAGGCGCTGCAGGGGCACGTCCTGGCGGATGAGGAGCTGACGCCGTGGCACCGCGCGTTCCGCGAGGCCGGCGGGGAGCGCTCGATCGTCCACCCGGTGAACATCGTCGACGGCGTCCGCTGGCACACCGGCTTCGCGTACCTGGATCCAGCGCGCGGGCGGGACAACCTGACGATCCTCGCCGACAGCTTGGTCGACCGCGTCCTGTTCGAAGAGGGGCGCGCAGTCGGCGCGCTCGCCGGCGCGCGCGAGCTGCGCGCGAACGCCGTCGTGGTCTCGTCAGGCGCCTACGGCTCGCCGGGCATCCTGCTCCGGAGCGGGATCGGGCCGGACGGCGAGGTCGCCCAGCTCGCCGTCGGCGAGGAGCTCGTCGACCACGTCGGAACGGGCGCCGCGTGGGAGCCGACCCAGCGCCTGCTCGACGAGACGGCGGCGCACGAGGCCGAGCACGGCCTCTACATGGGCCAGGTGACGATCGCCGAGCGGAGCACCTCCGACTCACCGCGAGCCTCCGACGACCTCTTTCTCTTCCCCGCCCTCGACGTGGGTCCGGAGATCAGCGCCGCTGCCTTCGCGATGAAGCCGTTCTCACGGGGTTCGGTGAGGTTGCACGGGCGCGAGCCGGAGCACCCGCTCGCGATCGACCACGGTTTTCTCCGCGACGAGCGTGACGTCGAGATGGTCGCGGAGGGGCTCGAGCGCCTGAGGGAGCTCGTCGACGATCCGTCCGTGCGGCCCTATGCCGGCGCCGAGCTGCGGCCGGGTGCCGACGTCGGCGCCGAGGAGCACGTGCGAGCGTCCGCGCGGGGGTTCTTCCACCCGGTCGGGACGTGCGCGATCGGGCGCGTGGTCGACGAGCGCTGTCGCGTGCTCGGCTTCGAGAACCTGTACGTCGTGGACGCCTCGGCCATCCCGGAGATCCCGTCGGCGAACACGAACCTGACGACCGTTGCGCTGGCCGAGCGCGCGGCAGAGTGGGTGTAGCATCGTCGCCGTGTCTGTTACGAAGCCCGACCGGCTGCACTACACCGGCGTCGACGAGGCGGACGAGCTGCTCGCGCAGGATCCGTTCGCGCTCCTGGTCGGGTTCGCGCTCGACCAGCAAGTGCCGGTGCAGACCGCCTTCTCCGGGCCGTTGAAGCTGAAGCAGCGGCTGGGGACGCTCGACCCGGGCGCGATCGCGGCCACCGACCCCGCGCGGCTCGAGGAGGTCTTTCGCGAGAAGCCGGCGATCCACCGCTTCCCGGGCGCCATGGCCGGCCGAGTGCAGGAGCTCGCCTCCGTCGTCTCCGAGGAGTACGGCGGCGACGCGGAGCGGCTCTGGGCGGAGGCCACCGACGGCGCCGTGCTGCGGAAGCGGATCTCGAAGCTGCCGGGGTTCGGCGAGATGAAGGTGAAGGCGCTCGGCGCGGTGCTGTGGAAGCGCTTCGGCGTGCGCGCAGCGCAGGAGTTGGACCCAGGACACCCGACCCTCGGGGACGTCGACTCGGCGGAGGCGCTCGAGGCCTACCAGGAGAAGAAGCGGGCCCACAAGGCGAAGATGCGCGCTGAACGCTCGGCGTAGCTGTCCACCCTTTGGGGGAGACGCGATCCCTTGGTCGAACGTCTCCGCGAATCGATAAGAACGTGATGAACCGCCGCCTGCTGCCTCTGCTCCTATGTACCCTCGCCTTGGGAGGGTCGTCGGCCGAGGCCCTGCGCGTGCCGGCAGCGCCGCGCTGCCCGATCTTCCCCACGTCGAACCCGTGGAACCAGCGGGTCGACCGGCTGCCTGTTGCGCGGAACTCGTCGGCGATCATCGCCTCGATCGGCACCGGCACGGGGCTGCACGCCGACTTCGGCTCCGGCTTGTGGCAGGGCTCGCCGATCGGGATCCCGTTCGACATCGTCACGAGCAAGACGCCGCGGTCGCGCGTGAGCTTCGAGTACGCGGACGAGAGCGACCGGGTCGGGTACCCGATTCCGAAGTACGTGCACATCGAAGGCGGCAGCGACCATCACGCCTTGCTCCTCGACCGCAGCGCCTGCAGGCTCTACGAGCTCGGCGGCCTCGAGCGGCGCGGCGGGCGGTGGCACGCCTGGGCCGGAGCGACGTGGCGCCTGCGCTCGAACCGCGTCCGGCCCGCCGGCTGGACCTCCGCCGACGCCGCGGGCCTGCCGATCTTCCCCGGCCTCGTGCGCTACGACGAGGTGCGCCGGGGCGTGATCGACCACGCGCTGCGGTTCACGGTGCAGCGGACACGGCGGGCGTACGTGTACCCGGCGCGGCACTACGCGAGCGATCTCACCGACCCGAATCTGCCGCCGATGGGGCTGCGGGTGCGACTGAGGCGGAGCTTCGACGTGCGGTCGTTCCCGCGGCAGGCCCGGGTCGTGCTGGTCGCGCTGAAGCGCTACGGGATGATGGTCGCCGACAACGGCGCGGACTGGTACATCACCGGCGCGCAGAACCGCGGCTGGTCGAACGACCAGCTGCACACGCTCGGCCGCGTGAAGGGCTCCGACTTCGAGGTGGTGGACGCCTCCAAGCTGCGCCCGTGACCGCGCCGACTCTGCAAGAACTCGTGCACAGCCGTCCCTAAGGGCCACGCCCGGGGACAGGCCCGGAAGTGTCCGGAACGGACAGGTCCGGACGGCTGGCGCAGGCCTTCTCGGTCGAGATTCCAGTGGCGGCCGGCGGCCAACCACGTGCGACGATCAGCCGAGGTCGCGCAGTGCGGCCCGCGCAGCGCGACAGCCACACATGCCGTGGACGCCGCCGCCGGGCGGAGTCGAAGCCGAGCACAGGTAGACGCCGTCGAGCGGCGTGCGCCACGGCACGAGCCGCGCGGCCGGCCGCCGAAAGATCTGGCCGAGATCCATCACCCCGCCGTTGAGGTCGCCGCCGACGAGGTTGCGGTTCCGCGCCTCCAGCTCGCGCGGGCCGAGGGAGCTACGGGCGAGGACCAGCTCGCTGAAGCCGGGAGCGAACCGCTCGACCTGCGCCTCGATCCGCTCGGTCATGTCCACGTCGGAGCCGTTCGGGACATGGCAGTACGCCCAGGCCACGTGCTTGCCCGCGGGCGCGCGCGAGGGGTCGAACATCGTCTGCTGGACGAGCAGCACGAACGGCCGCTCGCTGACGTGACCGCTCCATGCGCCCCACTCCGAGTGCGAGATCTCGTCCAGCGTCCCGCCGAGGTGAACGGTGCCCGCTCGGCGACACTCGTCTGCGCGCCACGGGATCGGGCCGTCCAGCGCCCAGTCGAGCTTGAAGGCGCCCGGCCCGTGCCGATAGGCGAGCAGCCGCCGCTCGTAGCGCCGCGGGAGCCGTCCCCGGGCGAGCCGCACGAGCTCGCGCGGGACGACGTCCGCCAGCACGAGCCGGTCGCGCGGCAAGTCATCGACGCGTGAGCCGGTCGCGATCGACCCCCCGAGCTCGCGCACGCGGTTCGCGAGAGCATCGGCGAGGGAGGAGGAGCCGCCACGTGCGGCCGGCCAACCCACGGCGTGCCCCATCACCGTCAGCGCGAGCCCGAAGCCGGCGCTCGGACGGCGCTCGAGCGGGAGCATCGCGTGCGCGCAGTGGCCCGCGAACCACGCTCGCGCGCGCTCGGTCTGGAACAGCGACCCGGCGACTGAGCGTGCGTCGCCGAGCGCAGCGTGTGCCGCGCGGGCAAGGGCGCGCGGGCCGGCCGAGTCGACCGCGCGGAGCGTGCGCCGGGGAGCAGGCGGCAGGCGGCCCAGAACCGCGGGGACGAGCTCCTCCCACGCTTCCACGAGCGGCTCGACGAGCCGGCGGTAGGAGGCGCCGTCGCGGCCGAGCCCGTCGGCGGTCTCCGCCAGGCCGCGCTCGAGCATCACCGCCGTGCCGTCGTCGAGCGGGTGCGCGGCCGGCGCCTCGGGATGGACCCATTCCACTCCGAGCTCCAGGGTCCGGAAGAACGGCGATCCGGCCGCCAGCGGCTGGACCGTCGCGCAGATGTCGTGGACGAAGCCGGGCAGCGTCAGCTCCTCCGAGTGCAGGCCGCCCCCGACCCAGTCCGCGGCCTCTCGCACCTCGACCTCGACGCCAGCCTGGAGCAGCACGATCGCGGCCGCGAGGCCGTTCGGCCCCGAGCCGATCACGAGCTCCCGCGTCACCCCCGCAGGCGTCGCAGCGCCGGCGCGAGCGCCTGGCCGCCCTTCAGCACCAGCTCGAACAGGTCGCCGTGCTCGTCGACCCGCTCGAGCGCCTCGCGCATTCCGTAGTCCCGCGGCCGCACCTTCTCGCCCAGCTCCTCCCAGCGCAGCGGCGTCGAGACCGGCGCTCCGGGCTTCGGCCGCACCGAGTAGGCCGATGCGATCGTCTTGCCGTGCCCGTTCTGTCGGTGGTCGACGAGCACGCCGCGGCGCTTCTTCTTCAGCCACTCGGTGGTCACCAGGCCCGGGTTCTCCGCCTCGAGCGCTCGCGACACGCGCTCCGCGAACTCGTACGTGTCGGGATACGACGAGCGCCGGGTGATCGGCACCAGCACGTGGATCCCGTCCGCGCCGCTCGTCTTCACGTACGCGCGCAGCTCCAGCCGCTCGAGCGCCTCGCGGATGAGGTGCGCGACCCGGATCGCCTGCGCGAAGCCGTTCCGCGACTCCGGGGGGTCGAGGTCGAAGACGACGTAGTCCGGCCGCTCGGGCTTGTCGACCCGCGAGTACCAGGCGTTCATGTCGATGCAGTTCATCTGAACCATCCACGCGAGCGCGGCCGGCTCGTTCACGAGCGTGAAGTCGACGAGCCGCGAGGCGCCCTCGCGCGGCCAGGTGCGGAATTGCCTCGTGGGGATCCACGACGGCTTTCCCTTCGGCGCCTGCTTGTGGAAGTACGGTTGGCCGTAGATACCGTCGGGGTAGCGCTTGAGCGTGAACGGCCGGTTCCGCAGGTGGGGAACGATCGCGCCGCCGATCTCGGCGTAGTACTCGGCGAGGTCCCCCTTGGTCACGCCGTCGCCCGGGAAGAGGACGCGCTCCGGATGCGTCAGCCGGACCCGGCGCCGACCGATCTGCATTTCGTCGCTCATGGGGCCAGTCGCGTCCAGACGAGCTCGTGCCGGAGCGGGAGCCGGTACGGGCCGGCGAGGAGCGGCCGTACCCGGGCGAGCAGCGCCGCGCGCTCGTCCGGCGGGAGCGCCGCGAGCGAGCTCGTGGTCGAGTAGAGCGTGAGCAGCGCCGCGACGTCGACGGTCAGCTCGTCGTGCGCCCGCTCGTACTGGAGCGGCTCGAACGGCGACGCGGCGAAGGCGTCGTCCCACGGCGGCCGCCGCTGGGGACGGAACCGCTCCCAGGGCTCGCTGAGCAGCTCCAGCGCCGCGTGGGGCAGCGGCGGCTCGGTCTCCCACCAGTGCGTGGAGACGATTGCCAGGCCGCCGCGCGACCGCAGCACGCGCGCGAGCTCCGGGATCGCCACCGCGGGATCGAACCAGTGGAAGGCCTCGCCGACGAAGACCGCATCGGCGCTGGCCTCGTCGAGCGGGATGGCCTCTGCGCTCCCAGCGAGGGCCCCGCCGTGCAGCGCCCGCATCCGCTGGTCGGGCTCGACGGCCACGACGTCGGCGAAGCGGCGCCGCAGCTCCTCGGTCAGGCGGCCGGTCCCGGCGGCGAGATCGAGGACGCGCGCGCCTTCATCGAGCTCGAGCGCCTGCTCCGCCCGGTCGAGCAGCGTCTGCGAGTAAGGCGGCCGGACGCGGTGGTAGGTCTCCGCGACGTTGCCGAAGCTGAGGCCGAGCTCACTCAAGCCGCGACCAGTAGGCGACGGTCCGGTAGCGGCGGCGCATCTCGCCCGGCGGCACGAGCTCGCGCAGCCGCTCCGCGAGCGCCGCCCGGTCCTCGTCCGGCTGGTGCGCGATCGAGCTCACGGAGAGCATGTTCGCAATCCAGCCGTCGCGGTCGGTCACGACCTCGCGCACGAGCTCGTCCTCGCGAAGCTCGCCGAAGCCCGAGCCGGCGAAGGGCTCGCGCCAGCGGCCGCTCAGGACCCGCGGCAGGCCGGGAGAGCCGCCGCGGGCGAAGGCCTCGTCCAGCACGGCCTCCGCCTGGTCGCCGAGCGCCGGCTCGCCGTCGAGGAAGATGTTCCAGAAGATCGCCAGCGCGCCGCGCGGCCGTAGCACGCGCGCGAGCTCCGCGAGTGTCTCGGGCGAGGCGAACCAGTGAAACGCCTCTCCCGAGAAGGCCGCGTCGACCTCGTCGTCGTCCAGCGGGATCGCCTCGGCGTTGCCGGCCCGCGACTCTGCGCCCGGGACGACCTCCTCGAGCACCTCGCGCATCGCCTCGTCCGGCTCGACCGCGACCACCCACCCGAACCGCGGCACGAGCAGGCGCGTCAGCTTCCCTGTCCCCGCACCGAGGTCGAGTACCGCCGCATCGGGCGTAAGACCGACCTCGGCGATCACCCGGTCGAGCAGCTCCTCGGGCCAGTCGGGCCGGCCGAGCTCGTACTCGCGCGCCGTCCGCCCGAAGGCGTCCGCGGGCGCCTCTCTAGACGACACCGGCGAGAAGGAAGTCGCGGGACTCCTTCAGCATCTCGCGGGCGATCACGAGCCGCTGGATCTGGTTCGTGCCCTCGTAGATCTGCGTGATCTTCGCGTCCCGCATCATCCGCTCGACCGGGTACTCCTGGATGTAGCCGTAGCCGCCGAGAATCTGCACCGCGTCGGTGGTGACCTCCATCGCGACGTCGGTGCAGAAGAGCTTCGCCATCGCGGAGATCTTCGTCAGCTCGGAGCCGTCCGCGCCCTCGTCGATCAGCTGCCCGCACCGGTACAGGAGCCCGCGCGCGGCCTCGCACTTCGTCTCCATGTCCGCGAGCAGCGCGGCGATCAGCTGATGCTGCGCGATCGGTTTCCCCATCGTCTCGCGCGAGCGCGCGTACTCGAGCGCGTAGTCGGTCGCGCCCTGCGCCAGCCCGAGCCCTTGCGCGCCGATCCCTGGGCGCGAGCGGTCGAGGATCCGCATCGCGATCCGGAAGCCCTCGCCCTCCTCGCCGAGCAGGTTCTCGGCCGGGATGCGGCAGCCGTCGAAGAAGATCTCGCCGGTGGTCGAGCCCTTGATGCCCATCTTCGGCTCGATTCGCCCAACCTCGAACCCGGGCGTGCTCGCCTCGACGACGAAGGCCGAGATGCCGTCGTGCCCCGCCTCTGGGTCGGTCTTCGCGAAGACCGTGTAGAGCTCCGCGACTCCCGCGTTGGTGATGAAGCGCTTGCCGCCGTCGAGGACGTACTCGTCGCCCTCTCGGCGCGCCTCGGTCCGCATCGCGGCCGAATCCGATCCTGAGCCCGGCTCGGTGAGGGCGTACGCGGCCAGCCACTCGCCGCTTGCGAGGCGCGGGAGGTAGCGCTCCTTCTGGTCCTCGGTGCCGGCGAGCTTGAGCCCGAGCGAGCCGAGCTCCTGGACGGCGAGGATTAGCCCCGTCGTCGCGCAGACCTTCGACAGCTCCTCGATCGCGACGAGCACCATCAGTGCGCCGGTGCCTGTGCCGCCGTACCGCTCCTCGAACGGGAGCCCGAGCAGGTCGTGCTCGCGCATCAGCTCGACCATGTCCCACGGGAACTCGGCGGACTTGTCGATCTCGGCGGCCCGCGGGGCGACGCGCTCGCGCGCAAGCTCCCGCACGAGGTCGCGAATCTCGCGCTGCTCGGCGCTCAGCTGCTCACCCGGCACGGCGGTGAGGAGTCTAGAGAAGGATCTTCAGCGCAACGTGCGACGGGCAGCCGTGTTCGAGCAGCCCAACGGCCTCATGCAGGTCGACTCGCGCCTCGCGAGCCAGCACCTCCGCCTCGAACCGCCTGCAGCCCGCCCGCCGCAGCTGCTCCCGGCGCCAGGCGACGACCTGGTCTTCGGTGGCTCGTGCGCTCAGCAGCTCCGCCGTCGTCATTACCTCAGGGTGGCCGCGGCGGAGCCTCGTGATCACCCCAGGAAGGCTAGGTGGAGCCGGAGGTTCGTCGCGTCAGCGGACGCGCAGGCGAGTCGAGACCGGCAGGTAGCCGCTCCTCGACGCCGTGATCAGGACGTAGCCACGCCTCTTGGGCCTGAGCACCACCGACGCGCTCCCGAAGGGGTTCGTCCGCCACCTGTGAACGCGGAGCCCCACACCTCTGACCCGCAGCTTCGCGCCGCCCACGGGCCCGGCGGTCTCGAAGTCCGAGAGGCTCACCGCGAGCATCGTCCTCTTCCCGCGCTTGAGCGAACCCTGCACGGCGATCTCCATCTTTCGAACCCGCGTGATGAGCTGCGGCTGCGTGAAGTCACCGACGTTGTCGCCCTCGTCCTGGGCGGCAACGCGCCAGTAGAGCCGCCCGGTGTTGACGGTGCGGTAGCCCCGGTACCGGAGCAGCGGCGCGTACGAGGTGTTGTCCGTGACGACGTTCTCGACAAGCTGTGAGAACTCCGGCGTGCCGGAGAGCTGGACGCGATAGCGCCGCGCGCCGGGCTTCGCGTTCCAGCTGAGCAGGATGTGGTTCACGTCGAAGTCGGCATGCGCGCCGGACGGCTCGCCGATCGTCCTTGTGAACGCGTACGTGGCGGAGTACGGCCCAGGCGTGAGCCCGAAGGAGGACTTCGGGAACTCGGCACGCACGCGCCAGTGGAAGATGCCGGTTCCGTACATGAGCACCGGGGTCGCCGAGGGCGCACGGAGGCCGCTGAAGTCCCTGTGGATCCCGTCCGGCTGATCGACCGAGACGTCGTACGACACGGCGCCGGGGACAGCGCTCCAGCTCCAGTTCGGAATCGCATCGCCCTGCGTCGGGTTGGCGGCACTTCCGACCGGTGCGGCCAGCTTCTTCCGAAACGTCCACGCGCCGGAGACCGCGTTCGACCAGGTCAGGCCGATGCCGTTCTCGTCGTTGGCGCGAACGCGCCAGTAGAGGATCGTGTCGGCCGGGTAGGTCGTGTCGCTCGAGTACGCGGTCGAGGCGGTCGTCACGTCGTCGATCGGGTTGCCGAAGCTCGGATCCTGCGACACCTGCAGCCGGTAGTTACGGGCGCCCAGGACGGGCGTCCACTGGAACCGCGGCTGGTCGAGGAAGACGCTCCCTTCGGCCGGAAAGACCCTTGTCGGCGGCGCCGACTGCTTCTGGAACGAGCCTACCGCCGAGGTGGGCACGCCGAGCGGCAGTGCGTCGCTTCCGGAGGCCGTCGATGCCGGCAGGACGGCCCAGTAGTAGGTGGTCGTCTCGTCTGGATACGTGGTCGGCACCAAGGTGCTGCGGGGCGCGTAAGCCGGCACGCGCGTGAAGCCCTCGTCGACGACGTTGGTGAAGTTCGCGTCCTTGGCCACGACGACGAAGTAGCTGTTCGCGCCCATCAGCGCCTTCCACGTGAAGAGCGGCGTGCGCCCGGTCGTCGTGCCGGTCACGGGGGCCAGGTAGTCGGCCGCGCACGGGTAGCCGGCGACACATGGCGTCGAGTTCCCGGGGTCAGCCGGGTTGGGGTAGTCGGTCCAGGTGAACGCCGGGCCGGCGGGGACGGCCGAGTCGGTGCCGCCGTCCTGCAGGTAGGTGTAGTCGCCCCAGATCTCCTGATTGATCGGCGAGCGATCGCTCCGCGCTCGGACCCTGAAGCAATACGTTCCTGGGTCGACGGTCGGAAACGAGTCAGCGGCCACGCTCCCCTGCCAGGCGACCGGGTTGTTGAGTCCCGGGTAACCGAGCGGGGTCCACTCGGTGACCGAGGTCTTCTTGAGGTACGGCGTAGATGCCCACAAGCAAGCGGCGCCGTTCCAGTCGGCGACCTGCACCTCGTAGCTGGCCGCGCCGGGGACCGGGTCCCAGCGCACCACCGGCACGCGCGTCTGGTAGCCGGCCGCGACCGCGTCGATGTCCGTGCCGGGGTCGGCGAGATTGTCGCGCATGCGCAGGTTCTTGATGCTCGTGCCGGGAACCGGCCCCGCAGGCGAAACGTTGTCGAAGCTCTTCGTGAAGCTCGGCCCGACGTTCCACTGGCCCGCGTGCCCGTCCATATCGAGCGCACGGACTCGCCAGTAATAGGTGTTGTTCTTGAAGACCGTCGTCGGCGAGAGCGAGGTGTTGATCGTCGTGCCCGTGCAGCAGACCTTCGAGCCGACCGCGAACTCCTGCGTGGGGTTGATCTCCACCTCGTAGCGAGCCGCACCCGGCACGGGATCCCAGCTGAACCGCGGGTCGAACAACTCCGGAGCCGACGAAAGGTCGGTTACGTTGGGCGTCGTCGCCGACGGCCAGACCCAGTTGAACGAGCCAACGGCCGACGGGACGCCGCGATTCCCCTCGGCGTCGAGAGCCGTAACGCCCCAGTAGTACGTCCCCGGCGCCAGAGCGGCAGCCGGCGTGAAGGTCGTCGCCGAGGTTTCGATCGGCTTCTGCCCCCCGTTGATCGTGATGAGCGAGCCGAGGGCTGGGTCGGTTGCGACCGAGATGAGGTACTTGCGCGCGCCCGCGACCGGCAACCAGGTCAGCTTCAGGGGCGTCGCCGGGTAGGTGATCTGCTGGCCGCCGACAGGCGAGACGAGCGTCGTCGTCGAGGCCCAGTTCTTCCGGATGGAGCGACCGTGTGACCAGGCTGACGGCGTCCCGTTCTTGGCGATCGCCCGCACGCGCCACCAGTAGGTTCCGTTCGGCGCCGTCTGGATCAGCGTCGCGCGCGTGTTCTTCGTCCGGAAGTCGTCCTTGCCGCTGCCGAGCACCGGCGAGTTGAAACCGGCGTCGGCGGCGACCTGGACCTCGTACTCCTCCGCCCTGGCGACGGGAGACCACGCGAACGCCGGCATCGCGCCGACCGCGGCTCCGTCGTTGGGCGCCAGCGGCACCGGCGCCTTGAGCGCGCTGGCCGCGCCGCCCGCGGCCAGCAGCGCGATGAGCACCGCAGAGACGGCGATCGGGCCGGCAGGTCGCTGGCCGAAGCCGCGCAGAAATGAGGTCCAGAGCATGCGCACGTCCGTGAAGCGACTATCTGCGGACGCGGCGCCGGGGGGATCGCCTGATGGTCTAGCTCAGACCAGCCGATCCGGCGATCCGCTCACGCGGGGGATGCCTAGCCGCGGCGTGCGGCGGACATGTCGAGCAGGCCGTGCCGGTACGCCCAGTGGACGGCCTCGGTGCGGCTGCTCACGTCGAGCTTGCGGTAGATGTTCGTCAGGTGGAACTTCACCGTCTGCTCGGCGAGCCAGAGCGAGCGGGCGATCTCCTTGTTCGAGCGGCCTTCCCCGAGCGCCCGCAGGACGGCCAGCTCGCGCTCCGTTAGCCCGGCGCGCTCGGCGGCCGGGTTGGCGCGCCGGTCTGTGCGCCCGACCGGCTCGGCCACCGCAGCCTCGGCCGCCCGGCGAAGTGCCGGCGCGAGCTCCTGGGTCTCCACGCTCTTCGAGATGAAGACGCTCGCGCCGAGCCTCAGCGCCGCCTGGACGCTCTCGTCCTCGTCGATCCCGGAGAGCACGGCGATCCGCACGTCCGGGAACCGCTCCCGCAGGAGCTCGATGCACGAGAGCCCGTCGATGCCGGGCAGCCCCAGGTCGAGCACGACCATGTCCGCGCCCGTCCGCTCCATCATCGGGAGCACCTGGCTCCCGTTCTCGGCAGCCCCCACGATCTCGAAATCGGGTTCCTCCTCCAACGCCAGCGAGACCGCCTCGACCATGAGAGCGTGGTCGTCCGCAAGTAGGAGCTTCAGCCGCCGCATGCCATCTCCCTTGAGTCCTGTCACCGCAGTTACCGCAGGTCGCAGTCTCGCGCTGCGGCGGGCACGGCGAATCCCCCGAAGGAGGGTTTCGTCGCCGGCGCGCCTCGCCTGACGCCGGCCAGCAGGACCCTCGGGCGTGCAAGACCCCCCAAAAGGTCTAGTTCTCGGCCCGCACCCTTGTATAGAACGGATCGTGTCCTAGGGTGTGTGGCGGGGAGAGACGGGGCCGCTGGGCCCCGAACGTTCGAGGGAGTGGGCAATGCGGCGGCTGAAAGTTCTCATCGTTGACGACCAGCGTCTGATGCTCGACGCGATCCGGACGGTGCTCGGGCGCGACGAGGACATCGATGTCGTGGGTGAGACCGACGCCGGCGACAACGTCATGCCGCTGATCGCCCAGACCGGGCCCGACGCGGTCCTGCTGGACGTCCGCATGCCGGGCATGGACGGGCTCGCGGTGCTGGAGCGGATTCGCGAGCGCTACGCCAACGTCGCGGTCGTGATGCTCTCCGGCATCGAGGACCCGACGCTCGTGCGGGCCGCGCTCGAGCGCGGCGCAACCGCGTTCGTGCTCAAGCAGGTGCATCCGCGCGACCTCGCCTCGGCCCTCAGGCAGGCCGTCTACGGCTCGATCTTCCGGCCGCTCGAGCTCGCCGGCCGTGGGAAGGACAGCGCGCAAGACGAGGTCGGCCTGAGCAAGCGCGAGCTGTCGATCCTCGAGGTGCTCCAGTCCGGAGCGTCGAACCAGGAGATCGCGAAGCGGCTCTTCCTCGCCGAGCAGACGGTGAAGTTCCACCTGACGAACATCTACCGCAAGCTCGGCGTCTCGACCCGCACCGAGGCCGTGCACCACGCGTACGAGCAGGGCCTCGTCGAGCGGCCACTCTCGTACGTCGCGTAGCTCTCTCGACCGTCGGCTCGGGCCGACCGGACGTTCGGGTGGCTCGCCCCGAGCCCCGCTCGGAGAAGGTGTAGACGTCCGCGCCGACTCAGGGAGGGGAAGGCAGGCTGTGCGTATTCACGTGGGCGATTCCGAGCTGGTGAAGCCGCTGCTCGACTACTTCGAGGAGCAGGCCGACTGCATCGCCCTGCAGGTCGCCGATACGGAGATCGAGGTCTCTCTGCTCGGGTCGTTCCGGAACGAGGTGCACGACGCGACGGTCGAGCAGCTCGTCGTGGCGTTCCGGCAGTACCGGCGCGGAGAGCACCACCGGCACGGATCCCAGAACGGATCCAGCTAAGTAACAGACTGTTACTTGTGCCTCCGAATCCCGCTCCGCAAGGGGCTCCCAGCGCTCCGGCCTCCAAGTAACAGACTGTTACTTGGAGGGAAGGCACGGCGGGCGAACCGCGTCAAGTGGCCATGGAAGCCGTAGCCACCGGCGAGCAGCTGCCCGAGGAACGGATGGCCCACGGCCGCGTCGCGAGCCAGTCTCGCCGCCGCGTCCAGGTAGGCGCGGTCGCGCTCTTCAACAAGCGCGGGGACCAGCCCGACCACCCGCTCCGGGCCGCGCGCGCGGCCCTGTCGCTTCAGCGCGCCTTCGCCTGCCTCGCCGAGGAGCACCCGGACTGGCCGCGGATGCGCGTCGGCGTCAACAGCGGCGAAGCCGTCGTCCACGAGATCGGTGGCGACGGTTACGTCGCCTACCCGCTGGTGGGTGACACGGTCAACACCGGCGGGCGCCTCGAGAGCCTCGCCCCCGTCGGCGGCGTGCTGATCGGCGCCGAGACGTACGGGCAGCTGCCGGCCGGTGCGGTCGTCGAGCGAAAAGCCGGCCTGCAGGTCAAGGGCAAGGACAAGGCGCTGGACGCGTACGTCCTGCTCGCGCTGCCCTAGCCGGCCGCGCGGTCGTGGAAGACGGCTTCGACGTTGTTCCGTCTAGTTAGTTTCCAACATTGATGTTGGAGTCGCGGTCGTGGAAGACCGCTTCCAGATTCGTCCCGGCCGGATCGAAGATGTAGGCCCCGTAGTAGCCGGGGTGGTAGCGCGGCCTCTCCCCCGGCCCGCCATGGTCACGAGCGCCGGCAGCAAGTGCGGCCCTGTGG
>JBKPFI010000205.1:0-20626 GCA_046728775.1 Actinomycetota bacterium
CCACGTCGTGCGCAAGCTCTGGATCGAGAGCGCGTCCGAGATCGCCAAGGAGTACTACCTCTCGATGACGTTCGACCGCGGCGCCAAGCAGGCGCTCTTCATGCTCACCACCGAGGGCGGCATCGAGATCGAGGAGGTCGCGGCGACGAACCCCGATGCGCTCGCGCGCCTGCACGTCGATCCACTCGAGGGCTTCCAGCCCTACCAGGCCCGCCGCCTGGTCTACGGCGCCGGCATCACCGACCCGAACGAGCAGAAGCAGGTGCTCGACATCATCGGAAAGCTCTACCGCTGCTTCGTCGAGAGCGACGCGATGCTCTGCGAGATCAACCCGCTGATCGTCACGCCCGAGGGCGAGGTGCGGGCGCTCGACTCGAAGTTCACGGTCGACGACAACGCGCTCTACAAGCATGTGGACGTCGCCGAGATGCGCGACCTCGAGGCCTACCCGCCCGAGGAGCGCGCCGCCCGCGAACGCGGAGTGACCTATGTGAAGCTCGACGGCCAGGTTGGGATTCTCGGGAATGGTGCGGGTCTCGTGATGTCGACGCTGGACGTGATCGCGCTCGTCGGGGGCCGCCCCGCGAACTTCTGCGACCTCGGGGGTGGCGGCGACGCGCAGGGTGTCGTCGACGCGCTCGAGGTGATCACCGCCGACCCGCAGGTACGCTCGATCTTCTTCAACATCTTCGGCGGGATCACGCGTGGCGACGAAGTGGCCCGCGGGATCCTGCAGGCGCTCTCGCAGATGGAGATCGACCAGCCGATCGTCGTCCGGCTCGACGGCACCAACGCCGACGAGGGACGCGCGCTGCTGAGCGAGGCAGCCCCGCCGAATCTGCACGTCGAGGCGACGATGCTCGACGCGGCCCGGCGCGCGGTGGAGCTGGCGGCATGACGGACGTTTGGTCCAAGCGCGCCGAGGCGTACGCCGAGAGCGATACCCACCGCGAGGGTCGCGACCTCGATCTGCTCATCTCATGGGCGGAGGGCAAGACGGCACTCGATGTGGCGGCGGGCGGCGGACACGTCGCGCGGCGTCTCCGTGAGAAGGGCTTCGAGGTGACGACGCTCGATCCGGCGCCCGGGATGCGTGCCGACGTCCTCGCATCCGCGGAGGACATCCCCTTTGCGGACGAAAGCTTCGACACAGTCGCGACGCGGATCGCTCCGCACCACTTCACGGACATTCGCGCCGCAATCGGGGAGATGGCGCGCATCGCGCGGCGGGTCGTCCTCATCGAGGACACGCTCTACGACAGCGAGGAAGTCGAAGAAGCCGAGCGGCTGCACGACCCGACGCACGTTCGCTCGTATTCCGAGCAGGAGTGGCGTTCGTTCCTTGAGGAGGCGGGCCTCGGCGTCGAGGAAGTCGAGCTTCAGGAGAAGCGGCGCGACTTCGGCGCCTGGTGCGACCGGACCGGCTGCACCGGCCTCGAGCGCGAGCGAGCCAGGGAGCTGCTCGACAACCGGATCGACGAGCAAGGCGGCTACACGGACACGAAGATTCTGATCAGGGCGAGGAAGGCGTAGAGGTGGCAATCATCGTCGACCGGGACACGCGGCTCGCCGTCCAAGGAGCGACCGGCCGCGAGGGCTCGTTCCACACGCTCCGGAATCGGGCGTACGGAACGAACGTCGTCGCGGGCGTGACGCCGGGCAAGGGCGGCAGCGACCTCGAGGGGCTGCCGATCTTCGACACCGTCGCCGAGGCGGTCGAAGAGACCGGCGCGAACACGACCATGGTCTTCGTGCCCGCCCGCTTCGCGGCCGACGCGATCTACGAGGCGGCGGACGCCGGCATCGGCACCGTGATCTGCATCGCGGAGGGCTTGCCGGCCCACGAGATGCTGCACGTCTACAACTACATCCGCCCCAAGGGCATCGCGATGCTCGGCCCGAACTGTCCCGGCGCACTCTCGCCGGGCAAGGCGAACGTCGGCATCATCCCGGCCGAGATTTTCCGCGAGGGCCGGATCGGCGTCGTCTCACGCTCCGGGACCCTGACCTACCAGATCGGTCACGAGCTGACTCAGCGTGGCCTCGGGAACTCCACGATCGTCGGAATCGGCGGCGATCCGGTGGTCGGCTCGTCCTTCATCGACGTCCTCGCCCGCTTCGAGGCCGACGACGAGACCGACCTGATCGTGATGGTCGGCGAGATCGGCGGCGACGAGGAGGAGAAGGCGGCGGCGTTCATCGAAACCGAGGTCAGCAAGCCGGTCGTCGCCTACATCGCCGGATTCACGGCGCCGCCAGGGAAGACGATGGGCCACGCCGGCGCGATCATCTCGGGCTCGAGCGGGACGGCGCAGGCGAAGAAGGACGCGCTCGAGGCCTGCGGTGTGCGCGTCGGCACGACCCCGACGGAGGTCGCGGAGCTCGCGGCCGAGGTCGTCTCGGCGCACGCCTAGTCGTCTCGTGGTGGGAGCCGGGGCGCGCGCCTAGACTGGCGCCGTGGACACGATCTCCTTCGCGCGCGGCATCCCGGCCCCGGAGTGCCTGCCGGTGGACGCGCTGGCCGACTGCGCCCGAGAGGCGTTGCGCCGCGACGGCTCGGTAGCGCTTTCGTACGGGAGCACCCTCGGCTACCCGCCCCTGCGCGAGTGGCTTGCCGAGCGCCACGGCGTCGGGCCGGAGCGCGTGCTGGTCACGAACGGGTCGCTGCAGGCGTTCCACTTCGTGCTCGACGCCCTCGGCGACGACGGCCGCGTCCTCGTCGAGCGGCCGACCTACGACCGGCCGAGGAAGATCCTCGCGTCCGCCGGGATCGACGTCGCCGAGGTCGCTATGGACGCTGGCGGGCTCGACGTCGACGAGCTCGAAGGCGAGCTCGAAGGGGCGCCTGTCGCGTTCCTGTACACGATTCCGACCTTCCAGAACCCCACCGGCTCGACGCTGAGCGCCGGCCGCCGTGCGCGCCTGGCCGAGCTCGTGCGTGCGCGCAGCCTCCCGGTGCTCGAGGATGACCCGTACGGCCTCGTCCGCTTCGAGGGGGATCCGCTGCCGTCGGTCTTCGAGCTCGAGGGCGGGGCGGACGTGATGTACAGCTCGTCGTTCTCGAAGACGATCGCGCCCGGTCTCCGCGTCGGCTACGCCATCGTTCCCGCGGCTTTGACGGACGAGCTCGAGGAGCTCGTCGCCTCGACGTACATCACGCCGGCGCTCCTCGCAGAGGCGACTGTCTACGAGTTCCTGCGCCGTGGGCTCTTCGAGCCGAACCTGGAGCGCGTCCGTGGGCTGCTCCGCGCCAGGCGGGACGCGATGCTCGAAGCGCTCGAGCGGGAGCTCCGAGGGCGTGCGCTCTGGAACCGGCCGGAGGGCGGCTACTTCCTGTGGCTCGAGCTCCCGGAGGAGGCGGACGCGTCGGAGCTGCTCGGGCGTGCCGCAGAGGCGGGGGTGACGTTCGTTCCGGGCGCCGACTTCGGCGGGCCTCCGTCATCGGCGCGGCTCGCATTCAGCTTCGTCTCGCCGGCGGAGATCGCCGAGGGCGTGCGACGGCTGGCGAACCTTGTTGCGGCGGCGCCAGCGGCGGTCTAGCTGCCTACGCGGCCGGCTGTGCGGCCAGCTGTCCGAGCGCCTTCGGCACGAGCCGCGGCTGGCGGGGCGGAGCGAGTGACCCCCGACTCTCGAGCCGGAAGGTGGGGCACGGCGCCTCCATTGTCAGCGCGCAGAGTCCTGCGCGGTTGAAATAGCAGTCGCTGCACGTTAGTTGCTTTCGCTTGCTCATGCCCCAGCTTGCTCCTCTTCGCCGCCTGCCCGAACTTCGCAGGATGATGAGGGCCGAGGGCCAGCTATTCAAGGCTTGTCCAGCGTGAAAACAGCGCAATTTCCGGGGGTTTCGGATGGGTCGGAAGCCGCTGTTCTTCAGCGCCTCGCCGGCAGTGTTGCCAGCGCGCGCAACGCCTGTGGAAAGTTCTTCACAGGCACGATCCGGAGCCCGTCGGCGTAGCGCCGCGCCTCCTGCGCGTTTTCCCCGGCCGGGACGAGGAAGGCGTCCACACCGGCCTCGCGCGCGCCGAGTGTCTTTTGCTTCACGCCGCCGATCGGGAGGACGGTGCCGTCGAGCAGGAGCTCGCCCGTCGCCGCGACCTTGTGACCCTGCGCGACGTTGCGGCCGAGCTCCTGCAGAATGTCGAGCGCGAACGCGAGGCCCGCCGAGGGGCCACCGACGCCGCCCGCGTCGATCTTGATCTGCAGTGGGAGCGTCACCCGCAAGTCGTCGCGGGCCGAGACGCCGACGATCGCGCGCTTCGGGTCCTGGGGATCGGAGACCGTTCGGATCGTTGCCTCCTCGCGCCGGTTCCCGCGCCGAAAGCCAATCCGGACTCGGTCGCCCGGCCGGTGCTTGGCCAGGATGGCGCGAAGCCCGACGACGGAGGTCACCTTCCGGCCGTCTGCGGACACGATTACGTCGCCGGTGCGGAGTACGCTCGCCGCCGGAGCGTCGTCCTGCACGAGGATCACCGTCACGCCGCCGCTCCTGGCCCGCACCTTGTAGCCGAGCTGGTTGAGCGCGACGACGGCCGCGACCTTCTGCGACTCGCTCATGTCCTGCTGCCCGATCTGCTGCTCGACCGCAGAGCTGACCGGCGGCGCAGGCACGATCGACGAGCCGTCGGCGCGCGTGAACGGCACGAGCCGCTCGAGCAAGCGCGCCTGCCGCTCGCGCACGTCGACGAAGTAGATCGGGCCGACCTTGTGCGACGGCTTTTCGCCCGGGACCCTTACGAGCGGGTCGGCGGGATGGGCCGGATCCACGAGGCGGATGTCGTAGCCGCTCGCCGGCGCGAGCCAGAGGACGAGCGCCGCGGCGCCGAGGAGCAAGAGGCCGCCCACAGCGAGGCGCGCCGGTGAGAACCACCGCATTCGAGCGAGGATACGGTTCAGAGGAGGCTGCGCGTCAGTCCGCCGTCGACCGGAATCACCGTCCCGGTGACGTAGCTCGCCGCATCGGAGGCGAGGAAGCAGACGACCTGCGCGACCTCCCTTGGCTGCCCGAAGCGGCGGAGCGGAATCGCCTCGAAGTCCTCGGCGCGGGGCTTGCCCTTGAAGGCCTCCGCGAGCCGCTCGGTCTCGATCCGGCCGGGGGCGATCGTGTTGACGGTGATCCGCTTCGGTCCGATCTCGCGGGCTAGCGTCTTCGCCCAGCCCACGACGCCGGGGCGGACCGCGTTCGAGAGGGCGAGGTTATCGATCGGCTCCCGAACGGAGCTCGACTCGATATTGATCACGCGGCCCCGGCCGCTGCGCTCGAGCTGCGGCAGGAAAAGGTGCGTGAGGCGGATGGCCGAGAGGAGGAGCAGCTCGACCGCGCTTTCGACTTGCTCGTCCGCGAGGCCGAGCGCCGGCGTGCGCGGCGGGCCGCCGCTGTTGTTGACAAGGATGTCGATGCCTCCGAACGCCTGCAGGGTGCGGTCGACGAGACGTTTCAGGTCGGCGGGGTTCATGACGTCGCCGCGCACCGCGAGGGCGCCGAGGCGGTCGGCCTCGCGCTGGAGAATCTCTCGGCGCCGCGCGAACATGGCGACGTTCGCACCCTCGGCCGCGAGCGCTTCGGCGATCGCGAGCCCGATTCCCGCGGAAGCTCCGCAGACGATCGCGGTCCGGCCGTTCAGGCCGAGCTCCACGCCACCTCCCGGAACGGCTTGGACGACCGTGTTCCCTTCGGCGACCGTATTAGGTTCACGCGCGCGTCCCCACCCGGGTGGGGAGAGAGGGTTCCACCCGCCGCCCGCTGCCAGCGTACCGTCCAAACCGTGCCGCCTCTGTGACCGGGCTGTGCAGGGTTCGTAGCGATCCCTCCACAGGCGACCGGGCCCGCCGAGAAGCCATGTCCGCGGCTACGCGGCGCTCCCCAGCACGCCGACGACCTCGCGCACCGCCTCCGCCGAGGCGTTCAGCGCCTCGCGCTCGTCCTCGCTTAGCTCGAGCTCGACGATCTCCTCGATTCCGCTCGCACCGAGCTTCACCGGCACGCCCATGTAGAGGCCCTCGATTCCGTACTCGCCCTCCAGGTAGGCAGTACACGGCAGTACGCGGTGCTCGTCGAGCATCACCGCGTCCACCATCTGCGCGGCCGCGGCTCCGGGGGCGTACCACGCGGACGTCCCGAGGAGCCCCACGATCTCGCCGCCGCCCTTCGCCGTCCGCTCGACCATCGCCGTGATCCGGTCCTCGGACACGAGCCGCCGCAGCGGAATCCCGCCGACGGTCGTCGCCGAGACCACCGGCACCATCTGGTCGCCGTGGCCGCCGAGCACCATCGCCGTCACGTCCTTCACCGAGGAGGCGGTCTCCCACGCGATGAACGTCGAGAAGCGAGCGGTGTCGAGGATCCCGGCCATCCCGAACACCCGCTCCTTCGGCCAGCCGGAGACGTTCCTGGCGACGTGGCACATCGCGTCCAGCGGATTCGAGACGACGATCAAGACCGCGTCCGGAGAGCCGTCGATCACCTCCTGGGTGACGGAGCCGACGATCTTCTCGTTCGTCGTCACCAGGTCGTCGCGGCTCATCCCCGGCGAGCGCGGGAGGCCTGCGGTCACGACGACGACGTAGGACCCCGCCGTCTCCTCGTAGCCGTTCGAACCGAGGACGTTCGGCTCGTAGCCGAGCACCGCGCCCATCTGGTTGACGTCGAGCGCCTTTCCCTGCGGCAGGTTCTCCTTGATGTCGACGAGCACGACGTCCGCGTAATCGCGCTGCGCGAGCACCTGCGCGCAGGTGGCACCGACGTTGCCGGCGCCGACGACCGTGACCTTGCGCCGCTCGCTCACGAGACGCGGGCTCCCAGCGCGTCGATGATCGCGTCGGCGACGTCGCTCGTGCCGACAGCGGTCGGGTCGTCACGCGCCGGCTTCATGTCGTAGGTGACACGCTCGCCGGCGCGGATCACCTCCGCGATCGCGCCCTCGAGGCGGTCGGCCGCCTCGCGCTCGTCGAGGTGCCGCAGCATAAGCACGCCCGACAGCATCATCGCCATCGGGTTGACCTTGTTCTGGCCCGCGTACTTCGGCGCCGAGCCGTGCGTGGGCTCGAAGACGGCCGCGTGCGTGCCGAAGTTGGCGCCGGGCGCGAGCCCGAGCCCGCCCACGAGACCTGCCGCAAGATCCGAGACGATGTCGCCGTAGAGGTTGGGCAGCACGAGCACGTCGTATTCCTCCGGCCGTTGCACGAGCTGCATGCAGAGGTTGTCCACGATCCGGTCCTCGAACTCGAGGTCCGTGTTCTCCTCGGCCACCTCGCGCGCGACGCGCAGGAAGAGCCCGTCCGAGAACTTCATGATGTTCGCCTTGTGCACTGCCGTCACCTTGCGGCGGCCGTTGCGGCGCGCGTAGTCGAATGCGAACTCGACGATGCGCCGGCTCCCGCCGACGGAGATCGGCTTGACCGAGATCCCGGACCCCGGAGGCACCGAGCCGCCGCGGGCGACGATCCATTCGGCGAGCTCGGCCGCATGCGCCGAGCCCTCCTCGTACTCGATGCCCGCGTAGAGATCCTCGGTCGCTTCGCGCACGATGATCAGGTCGACGTCCTCGTAGCGTGAGCGGACGCCCTCGTAGCTCTTGCAGGGCCGCACCTGGCCGTAGAGGTCGAGCGCCTTCCGCAGCGTGACGTTCACGGAGCGGAAGCCGCCTCCGACGGGTGTGGTGATCGGGCCCTTGAGCGCGACGCCGGTGCGCTTGATCGAGTCGAGGACGTGGTCGGGAAGCGGGTTGCCGCCGTACGAGTCCATCACGTCGGCGCCGGCCTCCTGGACGTCCCAGTCGAAGTCCACGGCCGTGGCCTCGAGCACCCTCCGCGTCGCCTCCGTGAGCTCCGGACCCGTGCCGTCGCCGGGGATCAGTGTCACCGCGTGGGCCACGGCGCGGGACTCTACCTAAGGGCTACCGGCCCCCCTGCGCGTGTCAGCTGCGCGGACGCGCCGCCGCGTGGCGGGCCTGTAGATTTCCGGCCGTGAACGACTTCAAGCCCGGTCTCGAGGGCGTCGTCGCCGTCGAGACGGAGATCGCCGAGCCCGACCGCGAGGGCGGCTCGCTGCGCTACCGCGGCGTCGACATCGAGGAGCTTGTCGGCCACTACCCCTACGAGTCCGTCTGGGGGCTCCTGGTCGACGACGACCTCAACTCGAAGATGCCCGCCCCCGAGCCGTACGAGCCGGCGGGGATCACCGGGAACGCGCCGGCTGACCTCCAGGCCGAGACTGCGCGGCTCGCGGGTGAATGGAAGCTCGGCAAGCTGAACGAGATCTCGGCCGAGCAGGCCCGCGACGACCTCGGTCGCTTGTCCTCCCAGATGATGGGCATCGTCGCCCGCTCGGCGGCAAAGGCAGAAGGCCGCGAGTCAGCGCCCGACGACGTGGTCGCGGGCGGCGACACCGCCGCCGAGAAGTTCCTGCTGCGCTGGCGCGGCGAGGCCGATCCGCGCCACGTGAAGGCGATCGACACGTACTGGATCTGCACCGCCGAGCACGGGCTGAACGCCTCCACCTTCACTGCCCGCGTGGTCGCGTCGACCGGCGCGGATTGCGGAGCAGCGTTGTCGGCCGCCGTCGGCGCGCTCTCGGGGCCGCTCCACGGCGGGGCCCCGGCCTACGTGAAGCCGATGCTCGAGGACGTCGCCCGCATGGGAGATCCGGAGGGCTGGGTGCGCGAGACACTCGCCGCCGGACGGCGGATCATGGGCTTCGGGCACCGCGTCTACCGCGCCGAGGATCCCCGCTCGCGCATCCTCAAGCGCACGGCGAAGGAGCTGGGCTCGCCGCAGGTGGAGGTCGCGGAAGAGCTCGAGCAGGTCGCGCTCGCCGCGCTGCAGGAGCGGCATACCGAGCGCGTGCTCGCGACCAACGTCGAGTACTACTCAGCGATCGTTCTCGATGTGGCCGAGATCCCGCCTCCGCTCGCGCCGGCGATGTTCGCCTGCTCGCGCGTGGCCGGCTGGTCCGCGCACATCCTCGAGCAAAAGCGGACCGGGAAGCTCTTCCGGCCGTCGGCTCGCTACATCGGTCCCGCCGAGCGATCGCTCGCCTCGGTGTGAGCCTCGCCGAGGCCGGGGTCGAAGCGAACGCGCTCGCCGAGAGCGGCAACGAGCGCGACCTGGCGAAACTCCGCGCGGCGTGGGCCGACGAGCTCGAGGCGGCCGCGAGAGCGGACGACTACCGGGAGCGGGCGGCGGCGTATCGCGCAGTCGGCCAGTTCCGCTTCCGCCAGAAGGAGGAGCTCCTGCGGCGAGGCCTCGAGGACGAAAGCCCAGCCTGCCGCGGGTCAGCCCTCTTGTCGCTGGAGCTGCTCTCGCGCGACCACCCGCGCACGGTCAACTCGGTGCGGCCGCTCCTGCACAACCTTGCGAACGCCGACGGGAACGAGGCCGTGCGGCGGCTCGCGATCCTCGCCCTGAGGAACGGCTCGCCGCAGCGCGACACGATCGTCCTCCTGCAGGGTATCGCCGAGGAGGAAGGGCTTTCGCGCGAGGTCCGGCAGACGGCGGCGAAGGTGGCCGCCGGACTCGACAAGCGGGCGAAGACGCGCTAGCCGGTACAGCCGCAGGCGCGGCCGCGAAGCTCATGGCCGCACGAGGGGCAGATTCGGCGGCGCCGCTTCCACTCGAGCGCGCTCTTTTGCAACCCCGCGAGCGACATCGAGAAGCCGACGCCGGCGATCAAGGCGATCAAGAGAGCGAAGTGCGGATCGGCCGTCATGGCCCAACAGTGATTCCTCTTCTCAGGAGCCCGAAACGTGCCTGCGCCGCCCGTGGGGGTGGCTGCGGAAGTAGACGTCGCGCCGCCGGCGGTCGGAGACGTGGGTGTAGAGCTCGGTCGTGCCGAGATCTGCGTGGCCGAGCATTTCTTGCACGCTGCGGAGGTCGGCCCCGCCCTCGAGCAAGTGCGTCGCGAAGGAGTGCCGCAGGAGGTGCGGATGGACCCGCTCGGGCTCGAGCCCCGCGCCCCCGGCGAGGCGGCGGAGGATCAGGAAGGCGCCCGCCCGCGTGAGCCCGCCGCCCTGCGCGTTCAGGAACAGCTCCGGTCGATGGCGCCGGTCGAGGTAGGGCCGGCCGTGTGCGAGGTAGCGCCTGAGCGCCTCGACCGCGTGGCGGCCGACCGGGACGACACGCTCCTTGCCGCCCTTGCCGGTGCAGCGGACGAGGCGCCGTTCGAGGTCGACGCCGCTCTTTTCGAGCCCGACCGCCTCGCTGACGCGCAGGCCGCCGCCGTAGAGGAGCTCGACGAGGGCCCGGTCGCGCATCGCGCGCGGGGTCGAGCCTGTGGCCGCCTCGATCAGCCGCTGTGCCTCGGCGGGAGAGAGGGTGCGGGGCAGCCTCCGTCGGCGGCGCGGCAGCTCCAGCGCCGCCGCCGGGCTGTCGGCTCTCGCGCCGAGCAGGACGAGGTGCTTGAAGAACGACCTGACCGCCGCGACGCGACGGGCGATTGTGGCGGGCGAAAGCCCGGCGGCTCTCAGCTCGGCGAGCCAGCGCTCGAGGTCGTCATGCGTGGCCTTCGACGGAGGCCCGCCCAGCCAGTCGCCGAGGGCGCGCAGGTCGCGCCGGTAGGCCTCTACGGTCTTCGGCGCTCGGCGCGCCGCGAGCAGCGCGAGGAAGCCCTCGACCTCGGGATCGGAGGCAGGCGGATCCGGCCGCGGCGTCGCCATCGGACGTTCTCCCTTCGCCCTCGGCCCGCCGACGCCTGCCGGAGCAGCTTGTGTCAGAGTCCGCGGCCTTGACCGCGGAAGAACGTCTCGAACGCTCGGCGGCCCTGTACGAGGCCGCGAGCGCGGAGCTCGAGCAGGCCGCGAAGCACTGCCGCACCGCCGCGGCGCATTTCCGCGCCCGCGAGGTCCCTCGTGGCGCCGCGCACGCGTGGGCCGCCCTGGGTCACATCCGGTCGGCTGAGGATTCGCTCGACCAGCAGGCGCGCCTGCACGCGAGCGCGTCGGTCCCCTGACCTCCGCCCGGCGCACTTTCGGCACAGAGTCGGCACAGACACGCGACAGGTTGGGGCATAGCCTGTAGGAGGGCGGGAGTGGTGGGCACCCTGCTTCTCGCGCGTGTGCCTCTACACAGGGCCGCTCGAGACTAGAGCTCGGGCGGCGGGATCACTTCGCCGCGTTCGATCCAGGCGTGGAGTTGATCCTCGAACGTCTCGAGCGACGCGTGGGCCTCGATTCCCTCGGCCATCTCGTCCGAGATGGGCTCGAAGGCGCTGAACTCGTGTCGCAGGACCGTGCCGTCGCCGTCGTCGCCGAACTCGTAGCGGTGGTTGAGGGTGATCCCTCCGCCGAGCATTTGGCTCGTCTGGGAGTACCCGGCGGGCGGGTCCCACCAGCCGATCGTGCCGTGCAGCTTGCCCGTGCCGTCGCCCCAGTCCTCGTAGATCTGCCCGCCCACACGGCGGTCGTTGACGACACGCTTCAGCCGGTCCTGCCCGTAGCTGATCTGGAACCACTTGTCCGTCTCGAGGAACGCCTCGAAGACGTCTTTGCGCGGTCGCGCGAAGCGCAGCTCGTTGGTGAACGCGATGTGTCGAACGGGGTGCATCACTCCTCTCTCTCTCTTGGCCCGGATCCCTGCAGATGGCGCTCGAAGGCCAGCAGCCGCGAGGCCGTCGCCTGCTGAAAGCCGTTCAGCCAGCGTTCGAGCTCGCGCTGGATGGGGACGGCGTTCAGCTCGTTCCACCGCTCCCGGCCCTCGCGACGGACGAGCACCACGCCCGCGCGCTCCAGCACCCCGAGGTGCTGCATCACGGCGAAGCGCGACAGCTGAGGCAGGACCTCGCAGAGCGCGCTCGTCGTCTTCGGGCCGTCGCGGAGCGCGTCCAGCAAGGCCCGCCGGTGTGGCGAGCCGAGCGCCTTCCAGATCCGCGCCTCGTCAATCAGGTGACAAAAATATCACATGAAACGCGAAGTCACGAGCGCGGGTGAGACCGGTCGTAGACCTTGCGCAGGCGCCGCGCGTCGACATGGCTGTACATCTGCGTCGTCGAGAGCGAGCTGTGCCCGAGCAGCTCCTGGATCGTGCGCAGGTCGGCGCCGCCCTCGAGTAGGTGCGTCGCGAAGGCGTGGCGCAGCCGGTGTGGGTGCGGCAGCAGCCGGCGAAGCGTGCTCGTGTCGAGGCGGCGGCCCCGGGCCGAGAGGAAGAGCGCGTTCTCGGCGCCGCGCGCGAGCTGGGGACGTGCGTCACGCAGGTAGAGGGCGACCTGGAGCGACGCTTCCTCGCCGAGCGGCACGACCCGCTCCTTGCCGCCCTTGCCCCTGACGCGCACATGCTCCTGCTCGAAGTCGACGTCCGCGAGGTCGAGGTCGACGGCCTCCTGCGAGCGGAGGCCCGCGGAGTAGACGAGCTCCACCAGCGCCCGGTTCCGCACGGCCAGCGGCCCGTCGCCGTCCAGAGCCTCGAGCTCCCCGTCGACCTCGTGCGGGCGTGGAGCGTCGGGGAGGCGCTTCGGCCGCCGCGGCGCGAGCGAGGCGTCGGGAACGCGCTCGGCCCCGAGCGCGTGGCGCAGAAAGGCGCGAACGGCCGCGAGCTTGCGGCCGATCGTCGCCGGTGCAAGCTTGCGCGGCCGCGCCCGCCCGAGCTCAGCGGCGTACTCGGCGAGCACGCGCACGTCGACGTCCTCGAGTCGCGTCCCGCGGCGATTCAGCCAGCCACAGAACTCCTCGACGTCGACCCGGTAAGCGCGCCGGGTCGATTCTGCGAGTGCGGGACTCTCCAGAAAGCGCTGGACCTGCGACTGCACGCAGACCCATTCGTGGTCGAGTGCGAGACTCCGCTAGGAAACGGCTGCGACGATCTCGTCGCTGAGGCTCGGGAAGCCCCGCAGGAACTCGGCTCGCTCGGCCTTGAAGCGCTCGACCAGCGAGCGGTACTCCTCGCCGCGTCCCTGCTCCTCGTACAGACGCCGCGGCTGCAGGACCTCGCGCTGGTCGATCCCGGGCACGTCCGAAGCGACGAGGTAGCCGAAATCGGGGTCGCGCTCCCATGAGATCGTCCCCTCGGCGATCCCCTTCACGATCGCGGAGGAGTGCTTGATCCGGACTTTGCGCGAGCGCTCGTCGCTCTCCGGACCGCCAACGCGGCCGGTGTTCAGCACGTAGACCTCGAGCGGGTGCTGCGCGAGCAGCTCCAGGAAGCGGTTGCCCTGGAGGTCGTGCGGCATCGGGAAGAACGGGTTCGTCCCGGGCACACGCAGGAACTTCCCAGCCTCGTCGGCGCCGCCCGCGCTCGTGCCCGTGGTCTCACCGAGCATGAAGAAGGCCGCTGCCTGCGGCCCCTCGAGCTTCGCCACCGCCGGCACGATGTTCTCGTTCTTGTTCAGGATCAGCAGGAAGTGCGCCTCCTCGATCTCGTCCGCTGACGCCGCATCGATCACGTCGAACGGGAAGGTCGCCCGCCCGTTCGAGGTGTAGTTCGTGTCGTAGAAGTCGGGCTCGTCGCCGTGCTGGGTGTCGTTCTCGAGATATGAGCGCGACTGCGTGACGGCGCCGTAGATCGTCGGCTCGTCCTCCGGGTTGAGCCCGAACGTCTTCGCGAAGCAGCCGTTCTCGGTCGCGTACACGCGGCCGTTCGGCATCCACGCGACGAAGTCGTCCTGCACAGGCAGGGAGCCGTTCTGGCGCGTGAACGTTGTCGTCGTCTTCCCGGTCCCGGAGAGGCCTACGATGAGGCCGACCCGCTTGCCGCGCTCCGTGGGGATGATCTTGCAGCCCGCGTGCAGCGGGATCCCGCCGCGGTCGTAGACGAGCTTGTTCCACATCCGCAGCCCGCCCTTCTTCGACTCGCCGAAGTAGTCGGAGTTCAAAACGCGGGTCACGCCCTGCTCGAGGTCGACGGCGATCAGGCGGTCGTCGGGGTAGCCCTCGGCCTTCAGGTTCGGCGTGTAGATCACGGTCAGCTCCGGCTCGAGCTCCGCGCCGTCCACCGGCGCGAAGTAGAGCTGCTGCTGCATCCCCGCGATGTTGGCGTTTGCAGTCTCGGTGTACAGCCGCGCCGGGGTGCGGAAGTCCGGGTCGTTGCCGATGTAGCCGTCGATCACGACCATCTCCTGGCCGGCGATGTACGCGTCCTGGTGCTCGGCCCAGCGCTCGCCCTCCTCGCGGCTGATCGCCTGGTTCTGGCCGTCGGGCTCGTCGGTGACGATGAAGGTCGAGCCCTTCGAGCGGCTCACGACCTCGGTCTGGACGTTGAGGTTGCCGTAGCGCGTCTTCCGCGCGTTCGGCATCAGCGCAGCGAGCTCCTGAAGCTCTTCCGGATCGGGGTTGTCGATGACGTCGGCCGCGTCCGGCAGCCGGAAGAGCATCTTCGCCACGCGCGGGAGCATACCCAGGCCCGCTCTGCGGCACGTCGTGAGCCGGGCACAATGGCGGGATGCCGGTCCTCGACCGCCTCGCGAAGGCCCGTGTGGAGCTGCTGTTTCTGCTCGGCGCGTGGTCGTCGCGCTGTTCGCGTGGACGGCCTACCTGAGCGCCACCCTGCCCCCGAAACACATAACCCAGCATTGGGACCTCGCGTGGAGCGGATTCGACCTCTTCGAGGCGGCGGCGCTCGCCGGAACGGTGATCGCGCTGGTTCGGCGTTCGAGCCTGCTGCCGCTGCTCGCCGCTGTCGCCGGCACAGCGCTCCTCTGCGACGCCTGGTTCGACCTCATCACCGCTGCGCCGGGGAGCGACCTACGCTGGTCGCTCGTCGAGGCGCTCGCGGCCGAGATTCCGCTCGCGGCGCTCTGCTTCTGGATCTCGTTCGACTCGCGGCGTGCCCTGTTCAGCCCCGCGGGAGCCTCGGTAGCTGACCCTCGGCCCACAGCGCCGCAATCCCCGTCCGCGGAAGCGCGAGACCCCGCTCGTAGACGAGGTAGCGAGGCTCCCAGCGCGGGAAGAACTTCGCGTTGAAGCGGTAGAGCCGCTCGATCTGGAAGAAGAACCGGTCGGCGAGCACCAGCCCACGGCCGGCGAGCGCCTCTAGGCGCCCCCGCGGGTCGTGGATCAGCCGCGCAAAGGCGGCGAAGTTCAGCGACACCTCCTCGATGCCTCGCGCCCGCAGCAGCTCGATCGCGCGGACGACCATGAACTCCGTCAGGCCGTTCGGCGTCGCCGGCTCGCGCCGCATGAGGGAGAGCGAGGCGGCGGCTCGGCCGTAGCTCGGCGCAAGATGGAGAAAGCCACGTGCGCTGCCGTCCGCGTCGCGGGCGACGAGAACGAGGCTGTCGCCGTGGTCCTCGCGCCGCAGGGCGTCGAGCGACATGACAAAGCCGCGCTCGGCCGCGCCGCGGCGCCAGCGGCCGCTGATTGCGTCGAGCTCGGCCAGCTGCTCCTCGCTCAGAGAGCCGACGAGCCCGAGGGACGCCTCGTAGCCGGCCTTCCGCAGGCGCGAGACCGATTGGCGGACCTTGCGGATCGGCCGTCCCTCGAGCGAGAACGGGCCCGTCTCGACGATCGCCTCGTCGCCGAGGTAGAGCGAGCGGAGCCCGAGCTGGTTCCAGAGCGGCAGCAGCCGCTCGCCCGCCCCGACCGCCGCGAGGTGGAGCCCGCGCCCCTCCGCGAAGAGCCCGAGCCGGCGGAGCAAGGCAGGGAAGGCGTCCTCCGCGCCGACCGGGTCTCCGGAGACGAGCAGCACACCGGCCTCGACGCCATAGCCAAGGAAGGCGCGGCCGTCGGGGCTGAAGAGGTAGTGCTGGTCGCGACGGAGCTTGAAGTATGCGAGCGTGTCGGCGCCGTGGCGGCGCACGAGGGTGCCGGCGGCGCTGCGAACGTGGAGATCTGGCAGCGAGCGCGGCGCGGCCAGCGGCCGCAAGAGCAGGCCAAGGCAGCCGGCAAGGGTGAGCACGCCGCCGCGCCGACCGCCTCGTCGACCGCGCCGAGCTCCTCGTGGAAATCGAGCGGGCCAGGCTGCCAGAGCAGCGCCGCGAAGGTCTCGCGTAGGACGGCGCCGACGCTGGCGTCCTCTGGCGCTGCGATCCAGACCGTCAACCCGCACAGCAGCAGCCCGGCCAGGGCGAGCAGCGGCGCCAGCCGAAGCGCGACGCGCAACGTCGCCGGGTCGTGGCGCACGCAGAACGAGCCGCGGCCGAGCCAGAGGATCGCGGCGAGCGCGAGGCTGCCGAGGGCAGGCTCGACGTCCAGGCCCTTCAGCAGGTCGAGCCCGGTCAGCACGATCAGAACGATGACCGCGAGCCGCAGCGCACCGAGCCGGCGGCGCCACAGATACGGCGCGGTCGCCAGGAGGAGCAACGAGGCCGGCACCGCCACGGCGTGCGAGAGCCGCAGCGCTTGCAGCGGCGCGACCTGGACGAGCAAGTGATTGCGCCAGGCGATGTTCGGGGTCACCGCGGAGGCGAGGTTCACGAGGCCGGCCAGCGCGGCCCCGATCGCCGCGAGGTGCGGGAGCGGGTCGGATCTGCGGCAGGCGCGAAGCGGGGCGGGCCTCGCATGCAGGCCGAGACGCCACTCGGCGGTGTCCCTTCGTGCCGGGACGAGATCCCGCCAGTCTTTGGCCACGAGCCAGATCCCGGCGGCGAGCACGGCAGCCGAGGCCGTACTCGGCTCGACTCGGTCGAGGAGCGCGGCGGCCGCGAGACAGAGGAGGAGCGCGGCGCCGAGGTGCCACTCGTGGACGCGCGCGCCCAGGACGTAGACCCGCGGGCCGAGGCGATGACGGTCGATTCGAAGCACGCCCCTCCTCATGGAGACCATAACTCCGCGTCATGAAGTTCTCGTTAAGCACGCGGCGATCGTCACGACGCGGCTCGGCTGCATGATCCGGTAGGTTCCGAGACGTGGAGGCAAAGCACGACGTCCTCGTCGTCGGGGCCGGCTGTGCGGGCATGCGCGCGGCCATCGAGGCGCACGACGCGGGCGCCGACGTCGCGCTCATCTCGAAGATCCACCCGACGCGCAGCCACTCGGGCGCGGCCGAGGGCGGCATCAACGCGGCGCTCGGAAACGCCTCCGAGGACGATCCCGAGAAGCACGCCTTCGACACGGTCAAGGGCTCCGACTACCTCGGCGACCAGGACGCGATCGAGATCCTCTGCAACGAGGCGCCCGACGACGTTTACCAGCTCGAGCACTGGGGCGCGGTCTTCTCGCGCACCGAGGACGGGCGCATCGCGCAGCGCCCGTTCGGCGCGGCTGGCGAGCCGCGCACGGCCTACGCCGCCGACATCACCGGCCACGTGCTCGTCCACGTCCTGTACGAGCAGGTGATGAAGCGGGAGCTCAAGGTCTACGAGGAGTTCTTCGTCTGGAAGCTCGTCGAGCACGAGGACCGCTGCCAGGGCGTGGTCGCCTGGAACCTGCTCGACGGCGGCCTCGCCACGATCGGTGCGAAGACGGTGATCCTCGCGACCGGAGGCGCGGGCCGGCTCTACACCGGCACGACCAACGCCTACGCCTGCACGGGGGACGGGATGGCGCAGGCTCTGGATCTCGGCGTCGCGCTCGAGGACATGGAGATGATGCAGTTCCATCCGACGACGCTCGCGCCCACGGGCGTGCTGATCACCGAAGGCTGCCGCGGCGAGGGCGCGTACCTGCTCAACTCCGAGGGCGATCGCTTCCTGAAGCAGTATGCGCCGAACGCGATGGAGCTCGCGTCGCGCGACGTGATCTCACGCGCCGAGCAGACGGAGATCGACGAGGGTCGCGGGGTCGACGGGAACGTCCTGCTCGACATGCGCCACCTCGGCGCGGAAAAGATCCTCGAGCGCCTGCACGGGACCCGAGAGCTGTCGATGGTCTTCGCCGGCGTCGACCCGATCCACGAGCCCATCCCGGTCCGCCCCGGAGCGCACTACCACATGGGCGGCGTCGCCACGGACACGTGGGGCCGCACGTCGCTCGAGGGGCTCTATGCCGCCGGGGAGTGCGCGTGCGTCTCCGTGCACGGCGCGAACCGGCTCGGCGGCAACGCGCTGATGGAGACGATCACGTTCGGCAAGCGCACGGGCGCGCACGCGGCCGACTGGGCGCTCACGCACACGACGGTCGAGGTCCCCGAGAGCCTCGAGACGGATGTCGAGCGGGAGCTGAAGGAGCTGCTCGACCGGGAGGACGGCGAGCGCCCTTGGTCGATCCGGAACGAGCTGGCGGAGACGATGCACGAGAACTTCGGCGTCTTCCGCCGCGAGGAGCAGATGCGCAAGCAGGGCGAGATAGTCGAGTCGCTGCGCGAGCGCTACGAGCGCGTGACCGTCGACGACAAGGGACGCGTCTTCAACAACGACCTCACGCAGGCCCTCGAGCTCGGCTTCCTGCTCGACCTCGCGGCTTGCATGGTCGTCGCCGGAATCGAGCGCAAGGAGAGCCGCGGCGCCCACGCACGGCCGCACGACTACCCGGAGCGCGACGACGAGAACTTCCTCCGGCACACGCTCGTGACCTGGGCAGACGGCGCCCCGAAGCTGAACTGGAAGCCGGTCACGATCACGAGGTGGCAGCCGATGGAGCGCACGTACTGATGCGGCGGCTCGGGCTGCTCGCAGCGCTCGTGCTGCTCGCCGCGGGCTGCGGCGGCGGCGGCGAGTCCGCCTCCAAAGAGGACATCGCCGGCGCGGCGACCAAGACCGCCCGGGCCGGAAGCCTCGAGGCCGACTTCGATCTCTCCGGGCAGGGGTTGAACGGCAAAGGCAGCGGCGTCTTCAACACCGGCAAGGCGCGCTCCGGCCAGCTGAGCATGAAGGTCAGCTCCAACGGCCGGGAAATCCCGGTCGACACGATCATCACCGGCAACGTCTTCTACATGCGCTCCCCGGTCTTCGCCCAGGTGCTCTCGCAGGACAAGCAGTGGATCAAGCTCGACCTCGTCGCACTCGCGCAGCAGCGTGGGGTCGACCTCAGCAGCCTGCTCGATGCGAGCCCGACTCCGGCCAACGCGCTCGCCTACCTCGAGGGAGCGCGCGACGTCGAGAAGGTCGGCACGAACACCGTGGGCGGCGTCAAGGCGACGCACTACAAGGTGACCGTCGACCTGCAGCGGGCAGCCGACCGCGCGAAGGGCAGCGAGCAGAAGTCGCTTCGCCGCGTGATCGCCCAGAGCAAGCTGAAGACGCTCCCGCTCGACGTGTGGATCGACGGGAAGGACTACATTCGCCGCGTGGCCTACGAGGAGCACGCGGGGCGGCAGCAGGCGGCCCACGTGACGATGGAGCTGCACGACTTCGGCGCTCCCGTCTCGATCAAGCCGCCGCCGAACGACTCGGTGATCGACCTGCAACAGGCACTCCAGCAGCAGGGCGGCCGGTGAGCTAGTGGACGTCGCGCTCAAGATCTGGCGCTACGACCCGGAGACGGGGGACCGGGAGCTGCGCGAGTACGAGGTCGACGCTCCGGAGTGGGCGTGCCTCCTTGACGTGCTCGACCTGATCAAGGACAAGCACGACGGAACCCTCGCCTACCGCAAGAGCTGCCGGATGATGATCTGCGGCTCCTGCGGGATGCGAATGGACGGTCGGGCGGTGCTCGCCTGCAAGGAACGGATGAAGCCGATCGTGGACGCGGGGCACGTCCCGGTGCTCTCGCCGATGGGAAACCTGCCCGTGATCAAGGACCTCGTGGTCGACATGGAGCCGTTCTGGGGAAAGATTCGCGCCGTCAAGCCGTGGCTCGATCCCGGCTACGACGAGGTTGCCGAGAAGGAGCGGATCGTCTCGCAGCAGCGGATGAACGCGATCCACAAAGAGTCGCTCTGCATCATGTGCGGCTGCTGCGTGTCCGAGTGCAACTCGATGGAGGCGGATCCGGAGTTCCTCGGCCCCGCCGCGCTCGCGAAGGGCTTCCGCTTCGTCGGCGACCCGCGCGACCAGGCTGAGGTCGCCCGGCTGAACACGTTGAACGAGGACCACGGAATCTGGGACTGCACGCGCTGCTACTTCTGCAACGAGCGCTGCCCCAAGGGCGTCGACCCGCGCGACGCGATCGCGAAGCTCGGCGCGGAGTCGATCCGCCTCAACGTCGACCACGACATGGGCGCGAAGCACGCGAAGTGGTTCGTCAAGTCGACGGAGACGACGGGCTGGCTGCGAGAGACGGAGCTCGTGCCCAAGACGCAGGGCGTCGTGTCGGCGGTCAAGCAGATCGGATTCGCGCTCGACCTGGCGAAGCACGGCAAGGTGCCGCCGCCGTTCCCGCCGCACGTCGCCAAGGACGTGAAGGAGGCGCGGGCGCTGCGCGACCTGCTGCGCGAGCAGGGCCGTCACGGCGCCGCGGGGATCGTGCAGGGCGAGCACGCGCTGGCCCAGATCGAGCACGTGCTCGACGCGGACCCGGACCGCGCTCCCGCCAGCCGGATCGCCCCCGAGAAAGCCGGCGGCAAGAGTGGAGGCGACTGAGCTGGCGAAGGTCGCGTACTACAAGGGCTGCCTGGCCTCGCTGTCGGCAAAGGAGCTCGACATCTCGACGCAGGCGCTCGCGCCGAAGCTCGGGCTGGAGCTCGAGGAGCTCGAGTCGGTGACGTGCTGCGGTGCCGGCGACATCCACGAGGCCGAGCCCGACTACTACCTGCACCTGAACGCGCGGATCCTTGCCTATGCGGAGCAGACGGGCAGCGACACGCTGATGACGATCTGCAACGTCTGCACGCTGAACCTGCGGCAGGCGAACTGGCAGCTGCGAAACGACGACGGCCTCCGCGGCCGCGTCAG
>JBKPFI010000187.1:0-2529 GCA_046728775.1 Actinomycetota bacterium
ACGGGCGCCCGCACGGCCCGGAACGCGATCGGAGCGGCCGAGCGCCGTCACGGAGAGGACGAGCTGCGGAGCGCGGGTCGTGTCACCCCCGACCACGGGCACGCCCGGCTCGTTCAGGCCTTCGTAGAGCTCGAGCACGTCGTCGAGCGCCGTGTCGTCGCGGGCCGAGAGCGTCACCAGCAGCGCCTCGGGCTCGGCTCCCGAGGCGGCGAGGTCGCTGAGGTTTACCGCCGCGGCCTTGAAGCCGAGCTCGCGGTAGGTCGTCCAGTCGAGCCGGAAGTGGACGCCCTCGACGAGCGCATCCTGCGTGACGACCAGATCGCCCGCGAGCTGCGCCGCGTCGTGCTCGATCCCCCGCGCGAGCCCGCGCCGCTCGAGCGCCGCGAGCAGGCCGGCCTCGCCTAGCTCAGAGAGCCTCATCTATCGCGGCACGGAGTACACGCACGTTCCGCAGGGCGCGGATGACGGCGACCCCGGCCGCCCCGGCGCGGATGCAGTCTCCGGCGTTGGCCGCCTCGATGCCGCCGATCGCGACGACCGGTAGCGAGACCGAGGCGCAGATCTCGGCCAGCCCGTCGAGCCCGATGGGGGAGTCGGCGTCGGGCTTGGACGGCGTCGCCCAGACCGGGCCGGCGCCGAGGTAGGCGGCGCCGCTCGCCTCGCCCTCGCGCGCTTCGTCGACCGAGGCGGCCGAGAGACCAAGCATGAGCCCGCCCTCGAGTGCGCGCTCTGCGCCCTCGTCCTCGCGGCCGAGGTGGACGCCGTCGGCCCGGAGCCGCAGGGCGGCGTCCACGTCGTCGTTCACGACGAACGCGGCGGGCAGCTCGGCGAAGCCGCGTCCGGCCTCGACGAGCTCCTCCGTGCTCGCGCCCTTCACCCGCAGCTGCGCCACGGTCGCCCCGCCCTCGACAGCGGCCCGGGCGGTCTCGAGGTCCTCCACGATCGCGTGCAGCTTCATGCGAGCTTCGCCCGGAAGTCGAGCGTGTCCGGGTCGAGCGCGTGGAGAGCGTCGTAGAGCGCCACGTGGAACGAGCCCGGGCCCTTCGCGTTCTGGGCGGCGTCTTCGCCGGCGACGCCGAACGCGACGAGCGCCTCCGCCGCTGCCTCGAGCGGGTCGTCGGCGCGCACGGCGAGGAAGCAGCCGGTGATCGCTGTCGCCATGCAGCCCGTACCCGTCACCGTGCCGAGCAGCTCGTGGCCGTTCGCGAGCGCGTAGCTGCGCTCGCCGTCGGAGACGTGGTCGACCGGGCCGGTTACCGCCGCAACGCACCCGAGCGCTCGCGCCGCCTCGCGCGCCAGCTCGGGGCCACTCGCCGCCCCGACGGCCTCGACCCCGCGGATCTCGGCGTCGCGCCCCGCGAGGGTCGCGATCTCGGCCGAGTTGCCCCTGACGACCGCGACGTCGATCTCGCCAAGCAGACGCAACGCCGTCTCCGTGCGGTAGCTCGTGGCTCCCGCGCCGACTGGGTCGAGCGCCACCGGCGCGCCGGTTCTGTTCGCTGCTCGCCCGGCAGCGAGCATCGCCTCGACCCACTCGTCCGAGAGCGTGCCGATGTTGAGCACGAGCGCCGCGGCCGCGGAGGCCATCTCCTCGACCTCCTGCAGCGCGTGCGCCATCACCGGGAGCGCGCCGAGCGCGAGCGTCGCGTTCGCTGTCTCGTTCATCACCACGTAATTCGTGATCTGGTGGACGAGCGGCCTGCGCTCGCGGATCGCGGCCAGGTCGGCGCCGGCGTTCACCGTGCAGCCTTCACGCCGAGCACGTCCACGGGACCGTCGCCGGCGCCGAGCTCGGCAAGCCCCTCCGCCACCGCCCGGGAGGCCGCCCGTGCTGCACCACGCGCAGCCTCCTCGAGGGAGTCTCCCCGGGCAAGCAGCGCCGCGAGCGTCGCGGAGTGCGTGCACCCCGCGCCGTGGGTGGCCGCGATGTCGTGTCGCTGGAGCGCGATCTCGACGTGCCGCTCGCCGTCGAAGAGGTGGTCGACTGGCTCCCCGTGCCCACCGGTGACGACCACGGCCGGCGCGCCGAGCTCGTGTAGGCGCTTGGCGAGCTCGCGCTTCTCGCCCTCGCCGACGAGCGCCTCGGCCTCCGCGAGGTTCGGCGTGACGACCGTCGCCAGTGGGAAGAGGCGCGACACCAGCGCCTCCACCGCGCCGACCTCGAGCAGCCTTGCACCGGAGCTCGCGAGCATCACCGGGTCGACCACCAGCGGCACGGGGTGCTCGGCCAGGTAGTCGGCGACGGCCTCGATCACGGGCTGCGAAAAGAGCATCCCGGTCTTAGCGGCGTCGACCCCGATGTCGTCGAAGACCGCCTCGAGCTGCGCGCGCACGAACTCAGGTGGCACCTCGTGTACGGCGGTCACGCCGGTCGTGTTCTGCGCAGTCAGTGCCACGATCGCGCTCATCCCGTGGCAACCCGCGGCCGCGAAGGCCTTCAGGTCGGCCTGGATGCCGGCGCCTCCGCCCGAGTCGGAGCCCGCGATCGTCAAGCAACGTGGAACCATCGTCTCCCTTCGCCGGCTAGCA
>JBKPFI010000037.1:0-3211 GCA_046728775.1 Actinomycetota bacterium
GGCTTCCTCGGCTACGGGATCCAGCCGACCGCGGGAGCCGAGTGGGGCTACGACATCAATCGCGCGATCTCGGATGCGAGCGGCGGGATCTGGTGGACAGGGCTCTATCCCGGCCTGGCGATCGTGTTCCTCGTGACCGGCCTGACGCTCCTCGGCGAGGGGCTGAACGAGACCATCAACCCGGTGCTCCGCCGCCGCCGAGTGGAGAGCCCGGAGCTCGGCACACCCACGTCCATCGTCGAAACCGAGGTCGGTTGAGCGACCCGGTTCTGTCGGTCCGAAATCTGCGGGTGTACTACGGGACGCTTCGCGGCTCCGTGCGTGCCGTCGACGGCGTCTCGCTGGAGATCGGCGAGCGCGACGTGCTCGGGCTCGTGGGCGAATCGGGCTGCGGCAAGTCGACGCTCGGCCGAGGGATCCTCGGGCTGCTGCCGGAAGGCGCGGTCTCCGACGGCGAGGTGCAGTACGGCGGCCGCAACCTCCTGGCGCTCTCGAAGAAGGAGCTGCGCGCTCTGCGCGGCCCTGACCTCGGGCTGATCTTCCAGGAGCCGATGACGCGGCTGAACCCGCTGATGCGGATCGAGGACCACTTCGAGGAAACCCTCAAGCGGCACGAGCCCGGTCTCTCCAAGCGCGACATCCGGCGGCGCTCGCTCGAGACGCTCGGGAAGATGGGGATTCCGCCCACGCGCTTCCGCCAGTACCCGTTCGAGTTCTCGGGCGGGATGCGGCAGCGGATCATGATCGCGCTCGCGTTGGTCCTCCGGCCGAAGCTGCTCGTCGCGGACGAGCCGACGACGGCGTTGGACGTGATCGTCGAGGCGCAGATCCTGGGCATCCTTGCCGACCTCAAGCGCGAGTTCGGCACCGCGCTCCTGCTGATCACGCATAACCTGGGGATCATCGCGGAGGCCTGTGACCGCGTCGCCGTCATGTACGCGGGCCGGATCGTCGAGGAAGGGCCGGCGAGGCAGCTCTTCGCGGAGCCTGCGCACCCGTACACGCGCGAGCTCCTGCGCTCGACGATCTCGCTCGAGACCACGGAGCTCCATTCGATTCCGGGCGCGCCGCCGAACCTGATCGACCCGCCGAGCGGCTGTCGGTTCCACCCGCGTTGCCCCGACGCGATGCAGGTCTGTCCCCGCAAGTTCCCGATCCCGGTGCAGCTCGACGGCGGCCGGCGGGTCGAGTGCTGGCTGCACGGACCGGAGGAGGAGATCCCGCAGGGCACGACAGAGCCCCTGGAGCGCGGGGAGTTCGCGCTCGCCGATGAAGCCTGAGAGCAACGGCACGCCCCTCGTCTCGGTCCGGGACCTGAAGACGTACTACTCGATCCGCGGCAGCTTCGCTCAGCGCCTGATCGGCCGCGAGGCGGGCTCCGTGCGGGCCGTCGACGACGTCTCGTTCGACCTGCGGGAAGGCGAAGTGCTCGGTCTCGTGGGTGAGTCGGGCAGCGGCAAGACGACGCTCGGGCGGACGCTGCTCGGCCTCGTGCGCGCGACCGGCGGCTCGGTGATGTTCGAGGACCGCGACGTCACGAAGCTCAGCGAGCACGAGCTGCGCGAGCACCGGCGGCGGATGCAGATGGTCTTCCAGGACCCCCACGCGTCGCTGAACCCGGCGATGACGCTCGTCCAGTCCGTCGGGCACCCGCTCTCGATCCACGGCGTCGCGAAGAACCGCGACCAGATCCGCACCCGAGTCGCCGAGGTGCTCGAGCACGTCGGCCTCGCCCCGCCCGATCAGTTCCTCGACAAGTACCCGAGCGACCTCTCGGGAGGCCAGAAGCAGCGGGCCGTGATCGCGCGCGCCATCATCCTCAACCCCGTGCTGCTCGTGGCCGACGAGCCGGTCTCGATGCTCGACATGAGCGTGCGGGCGAAGATCCTCGAGCTGATGCTCGCCCTGAAGCGCGACTTCGACCTGACCTACCTCTACATCACGCACGACCTCGCGACCGCGAAGTTCTTCTGCGACCGGATCGCGATCATGTACCTCGGCCGGATCGTGGAGATCGGCCCCTCCGCGGGGATCTACGAGGACCCGAAGCATCCGTACACGCAGGCGCTGCTGCGCGCGATCCCCGAGCCCGATCCGCTACGCACAGTCCCGCGAGACCTCCCGCGCGGAGAGGTTCCGGACGCGGCGCGCCCACCGCGCGGCTGCTCGTTCCACCCGCGCTGCCCCCGCGCTTTCGAGGTCTGCGGGTGGGAGTCCCGGGACCTGCGCGAGCTGCTCGAGCGTCGCTGGGCGCACATGCTCCCCGACGAGTACGAGGGTGAGCGGCGGATCGTCGGCCCGCTCGAGGGGCTGAACCAGGGCGTCACGAGCGTGCGCGTCCCGGCAGGGCGGGGTGCGAGCGGGCAGCAGCTGCTGGAGGTCCTCGAGCAAATTCGCGACGAGGATCCGGACGAGCCGTTCTGGTCGGGCGTCCGCGAGCTCAGGGCCGGCGACGACCACGTCCAGGTCGAATGGTGGGAGCCGGTCGATCCGCGCCTGCTGCCGTCGGGGCCCGTCCAGGTCGAGTGCCATCTCTACGACGAGGAAGCCCTCGCCGAGGCCGAGCGGCGGCGAGGCGCGAGGCTGGAGCACGGCGTCCGGTAGCATCGCTGAGGTGAAGGCCAGGGGTTTGTGGCGCGCCGGCGCCCTTCTCACCGTCCTCGCGTTCGCCGTGGCAATCGTGGCCGGCTGCGGCGGCGGAGGCTCCTCGGGGGGTGGCGGCGGTGGCGGCAGCGACACGCTCGTCGACGGCACCACCGACAGCGTCACGAACATCGACCCGGCCGGGAACTACGACTTCGGATCGGCGACGGTCGACTACGCGATCTTCCAACACCTGCTCGAGGCCGGACCCGGAAGCCTCACCCCGCACCCGGTTCTCGCGACCAAGTGTGAGTTCACCGGCGGCGGCCTGACGACGTACTCCTGCGATCTGCGGAAGAACGTCAAGTTCCACAACGGCAAGACGATGACTTCGGCCGACGTCGTCGCCTCGTTCGAGCGCGTCGTGAAGATCCAGGACGAGTCGGGCATCTACACGCTGCTGAGCAACCTGAAGAGCATCGAGGCGAACGGCGACTACAAGGTGGTCTTCCATCTGAAGGCTCCGCAGGCGACGTGGCCGCAGATCCTCACCACCGGCGCCGCGCAGATCGTCCCCAAGGACGTGTATCCCGCCAACAAGCTGCGGCCGAACTCGGCGGCGCAGTAC
>JBKPFI010000164.1:0-4324 GCA_046728775.1 Actinomycetota bacterium
GCTCCTGCTAGCCGAGCCGAACTGGAAGCAGCGCTTCCAGGGGCGCGGCGCGAGCCACGCATACGGCACGACCGAGCTCGGCTACAGCCCGCACCGCCTCAAGCGCCTCCTCCGCGAGGTCGGCTTCAAGGACGTCCGGCGCTTCCACAACAACCGCAAACGGCTGTTCTCGAACACGCCCGCGGACACCGCCGCCCACCTGGCCGAGCCGCTCGTCTACCGCCTGCTCGCGCCGTTCTGGACGCAGATCTGGCTCAGGGCCCGCGCCGGCTAGCCGGGCCGGGGCAAACCGACCCGGCCAGCCGAGGCAAGCCCTAGTGCAGCGTCACGCGGATCACGCGGCCCTGACCGGCAGGGAAGCCGAACCCCTGCTCGGACACGTACAGCGCGCCGTCGGGGCCTGCTGTCATGCCGGTCGGGAAGACGAGCCCTGAGGCAATCGTCTCCGCCGGCGCGCCGTGTCGAATCCGCACGATCGCTCCGGTACCGGGTGTCGGCCCACCCGGAGTCGTGCTCGACTCGAGGGCGTACAGCTTCCCGCGGACGAACGCGAGCCCGAGCACCTGCTCGAGCCCCGACGCGCGCACGCGGATCCGCCCGTTCGGATTGAGCTGGAAGACGTGCTCGTTGGGCGTCGTCCCGTCACCGGGCCCGAACGTCCCGAGGTTGCCGAGGTAGAAGACGCCGTGGCGGGCGATCGCGGTCGGAACGACATGGCCGAACTTCGCCGACACGTCGACGACGCGACGGACGGAGCCGCTCGGCGTGATCCGGTCGACCTCGCCGTGGTTCGGCTCGACCGCATAGAGCGCGCCCTTCGAGGCGACCATGCTGTACCACGTCCCGTCCGGCTCGAAGTCGCTCGGCTCGGGATGGGCGACCGGATGCGCAGCCAGGAACGCGCTCAGGTTCGCCACGAGCGACCAGGTTCCGCCGGCGCCCACGCGGAATACGCCGTTCGGCACCGTCGGCACGCCGTGGGAACAGCCCGCGCCGGCGAGCAGCCCGTAGAGCTGGTTGCGGATGAACGCGACGTCGGCGACGCCGCTGACGAACCCCAGGGCCGGGCTGGTCACGCTCGAGGGCAATGCGCCCACGACCGTCGAGACGGCGCCGCTCGGACTGACCTTGGAGATCCGGCCGCCGAGCACCGGGTCGTTCGTGCTGCCGGTGTACGGCCCGACCGGAGGCGGCACCTGCGCGCACGCCCCCACGGTCGAGTTGCTGCCGCCGAGACCGCCCTCGGCGACGTAGAGGTTGCCGTCGGGACCGAATTCGAGGCCCCGTGGATTGTTGAAGCCGGACGCGAAGACCGAAACGGCCGGGCTGCCGTGTTTCTTCGCCTTTCCGGGTGGAGTCTTCTTGCCGAGCGCTGAGCCGCTTCCGCCGGCCACGACCAAGAGCACGGCAACGAACACCGCAGTTGTGATCCGTCTCATATGCCTCCCCTTCTCCGCAGTGCGACGGATAGCGGCGGCATTCTGCACGATCCCGCGCCCGCGGCGACGGGGTCAGCCGGCCTGCGAGCGCGCCCGCTCGAGGGCCGCGGCCGGAAACGGGTTCAGCGAGTCGAGCTGGACTGCGCGCTTCAGCGGCGGGATCGCGCGCGCCCAGTCCTCCTGACTCGCCTCGAAGAGGCCGAGCTGGTACCACGGCCACCAGTTCAGCGGCTGCAGCCGCACTGCCTCGATGTAGCGCCGCCGGGCGCCCTGGAACTCCCCGAGCTGCTCGAGCGCCGCGGCCTGGGCGAGCAACGGATCGAGCGCGAGCGGGTTCAGCGACCGCGCGTCGCGCGCGTCGCGATAAGCCTGCAGCGGCCGGCCGGCCGCGATCGCCGCGCGCGCCGAGTCGGTCGCGCGCTGGGCGAACCAGGGGGTCAGCAGCGAGAGCGCGACCGCGACCGCAGCCGCCGCCGGCACCGGCGACCAGGCAAGGCGCGGCTCGTCCCGCACGAGCGGCCCGCCGAGCAGGGCTCCCACCGAAAGGAAGAACGGCGCGCTCACGGCGACGAAATCCCAGTCGAAGTCGACGAGCGAGTGCACCACGTAGGCGGCCGCGAGCACGGCCAGGGCGGTCGCCGCCGCCCGCTCCTCGCCGCGCAGCCCACGCAGACGCTTCACCACCCCCACCGAGGCTGCAGCGATCGAGGCCACCGCGAAGAAGAACCCGACGAGCCCCGTCTCGCTGAGGAACTGCAGCGGCACGTTGTGCGGCTCGGTGACGACGATGTCGTTTGTCCGCAGCAGCCGGTGGGTCAGCTCGAAGCTCCCCGCGCCCGTGCCGCGCCACGGCTGGCGCTCCCACGCGTGCCAGGCCTCCTTCCACCAGAGCCAGCGGCTCGAGGAGCTCGCGGTGGCGAGGCGCGCCGGCCCGACCTGCAGCGTCGGGTTGGTCGGCTGCGCGAAGTCCTGAAACCAGCCTTGCGGCTTCGACTCCACGACGAGCCCCACGACCCCGACCGCCACTCCCGCAGCGAGCACGCCCAGCGCGACCCGCCCCACGAGGCGCCGCCGTACGGCCGTGAGCGGCCGCCGCTCCTCCGCCAGCGAGCCGAGGTACGCAATGGCGCCCACCGCGACCGCCGCGAGCAAGAAGACCAAGGCGAACCACGCCCCGTCGTGCACTCGGAGTGCGTGCGCCTGCCCGTCCTCAGCCAACCCCGGCCGCGAGAACGCCCACACCGCCACGCCGAGGCCCGCGCCGCCGCCGAGCAGCAGCGCAGCCGCGCTCTCGACCCTCGGCGCGCCGAGCAAGAGCCAGAGCACAGCCGCGGCGCCCGAGGCCAGCACTCCTCCGCGCGAGTAGGTCAGCAGCAGCCCGACGGCGAGCGCGTACACGTAGACCACGCCGAGCGCCCTCAGCCAGTGCCGGTGCTCCCGCCGCGCGGCCAGCCAGAGCGCGAGCGGGAGCGCCATGGCGAACAGCAGCCCGAGCGCGTTCCAGTAGCCGATCGGCGAGCTCAGCCGCGCGACCCGGCCCGAGCCGCCGAGCGCCGGAACCGCCTTCCCGAGCAGCGCCCAGCCGAGAGGCAGCGCGAGCGCGCCGGCCAGGACGTACGCCCACTGCCGCACGAACGGGCCGAGCGCGAGCCCCACGATCGCGAAGGCGAGGTAGACGAGGCCGCGATTCAGGTACGCCCAGGAGCGGTCGCCCTCGATCGACCACAGCACCGAGATCCCGCTCCAGCAGACGAACGCGGCCAGGAAACCGAGCGCGACGAGCGCCTCGCGGCCGAGTGCAGGACGGGGCGATCCGAGTAGCGCGGCGACCCCGAGCGCGGCCGCCAGACAGAGGGCCGCGAGCCCGAGCCACGCCAGCCTCCCGCTCGACGAGCCCGCCGAGAAGAGCGCAGAAACGGCCGCGAGGACCCCGACAGCGCCGAGCAGCAATCGCGCCGCCCAGCGATCGAGGCCGAAGCGCATCAGCAGCGCAGGCTAACATTCGCCCTGAGCCGCCGTCGTTTACAAAGAGTTAACTGGGCAATCACGCTCGGCTCACGATGAGCCGAGAGACTGCTGATCGGCTCCCGCCAGTCACCGGCATGCGAATCCGTCCAGCCGCCCCCACCGCCCTCGTGCTCCTTGCCGTGCTCGCGGGCCTCGCGTTCGCGGCCGCCCTGCCGTCGCAGGCCGGGGCGAAGGGGAAGCCGTGCTGGGAACGCGTGATCGACGACTGGCTCGACAACGGCGCGATCGACCGCCACTACAGCACCGCGTGTCTCCAGGAGGCACTGAAGCGTGTCCCGGAGGATCTGCGCGACTACTCGAACCTCCCCGACGCGATCAACGCCGCACTCGCGGAGTCAATCCGCGGAGGCGGAGGAGGCGGCGGGAACGGGAACGGAGCGAACACCGGCTCGGGCACGGGCGGCGACGGCACCGGCTCCGCGAGCCCGGAGGGGAAGAACCGCAAGCTTCAGGCGGCCCCCCCACGCTCGGTTTACCGCCGCGCGATCGACAACCTCGGCACGACGAGCGCCGACTCGGTGCCCATTCCGCTGCTCGTCCTCGCCGGCCTCGGCACCGCCCTGCTCCTCAGCGCGGGCGGGCTCGTGACCGCGAGGCGAATCCGCGCTCGCCGCACCGGCGCCGCTCCGCCCACCGACTAGCCGCTCGCGTCCGACGATCAGGCCGCGGGGGGAAGCTCCTCGTCCTCGTAGATCCGTTCGCCGCGATGCAGGCGCCGAGCGATCTCGTACGTCTGCCGCTGGGAGCGGGCGGGGGGGGGGGGGGGGGGCCCCCCCCCCGGCGCCGCCGCCCCCCCCCCCCCCCCCCCCCCCCCCGCCGCGCGCGCCCCCCCCGGGGGGGGGCCCCCCCCCCCCCCC
>JBKPFI010000393.1:0-5395 GCA_046728775.1 Actinomycetota bacterium
ACGGACTGGGGGTCCGTTGGGCTGCACCTCGCCCTGCTGGCAGGGCTGACGGTCGTGACCGCTGCGTTTGCGACCTGGACCTTCCGCGTCTACCAGCGGCAACTGTAGCCGCGCGAGCGCGGGCGGTGCGCCGGCTCAGTCGTCGCGGTCGACGATGACGCAGACGACCTGCCCGTGGCTCACCGCCTGGCCCTGCTCGACCGAAAGCTCGGTGACGACTCCCGCCTGGTGCGCCGTGATCTCGTTCTCCATCTTCATCGCCTCGACGACGCAGATCACCTGGCCGGCCTGGACCTCTTCGCCCTCCGCAACCTCGACGGCCAGCACCGTCCCCTGCATCGGGGTCACGACGGCGTCTTTGGTACCGGTGTGAGCGCCGCTCGCCGCGCGCTCGCGGCGCCTGCGGGCGAGCTCCGCGTACGGCGGCTCGGGGACGAGGGCGTCGACCTCGTAGCGCCGTCCCTCCAGCTCGATCGTCAGCCGGCGTGCCCGCGTAGGTGCTCCATCCGACTGCGCCGCTACCGTTGTTTGCTGGTGAGACAACTGACTCGCACGCTCCGCAAGCTCCTCGGACTCGACCACACCGTGACACGTCGCCCCGTCGACGAAGCACGGGTGCTCGAGCAGCGCCCGGTGAAAGCCGAGCAGCGTCGTGATCCCGCCGATCTCGAACTCGCCGAGGGCGCGCAGCATCCGCCGGCGCGCGTGCTCGCGGTCGACACCGTGGACGACCAGCTTCGCCACAAGCGGGTCGTAGAGCTCCGGCACCTGCGCGCCCGCGGAAACCCCGGAGTCCACCCGCACCCCCGGCCCGCCCGGCTCCCGGTAGCTCGTGATCCGCCCCGGGCTCGGCAGGAAGCCGTTAGAGGGATCCTCGGCGTTGATCCGGCACTCGATCGCGTGCCCGATCAAGCGTACGTGCTCCTGGCGCAGCCATAGCGGCTCTCCGGCCGCGATGAGAACCTGCTCGCGAACGAGGTCGAGGCTGGTCGCCATCTCGGTCACCGTGTGCTCGACCTGGATGCGAGTGTTCATCTCGAGGAAGAAGTACTCGCCCTCGCGTGAGAGCAGGCCTTCGATCGTCCCGGCGCTGCGGTAGCCGACCGCGCGGGCAGCCTCGACGGCAATGTTGCCGATCCGCTCCCGCAGCTCCGCGTCGACCGCCGGCGATGGTGTCTCTTCGACCAGCTTCTGATGGCGGCGTTGGATCGTGCAGTCGCGCTCGCCGAGGTGGACGACGTTGCCGTGGGCGTCGGCGAGCACCTGCACCTCGACGTGGCGCGGGTCGTCGAGGTAGCGCTCGACGTAGACGGACGGGTCGGCGAAGTAGGCCTGGCCCTCGCGCTGGGCAGAGTCGAACGCTCGCTCCGCCTCGTCCGGGCCCCGGACGACCTTGAGGCCCTTGCCGCCCCCGCCCGCGGAAGCCTTGATCGCGAGCGGCCAGCCCAGTTCCTCGCCGAGCCGGAGCACCTCCTCGGCGGAGGTGACGGGCTCGGTCGTGCCGGGAACGACCGGGACGCCGGCGGCCGCCATCCGCTCGCGCGCCGCGGTCTTCGAGCCCATTACCTCGATCGCCGATGCAGGTGGGCCGATCCACACGAGGCCGGCCCGCGCAACCGCACGCGCAAAGCCCGCGTTCTCGGCGAGGAAGCCGTAGCCGGGATGGACGGCTTCCGCGCCGGCGCGGCTCGCGATCTCGAGGAGGCGCTCCTGATCGAGGTAGCTCTGGGCCGCAGGGCCAGGGCCTACGAGGTATGCCTCGTCGGCGGCGCGAGGGTGGAGCGAGTCGCGGTCGACCTCCGAGTAGACCGCGACCGTGCCGATCCCGAGCTCGCGAAGCGTGCGGAAGATCCGGACGGCGATCTCGCCGCGATTGGCCACGAGAACCTTCGAAAACGGGGGCATGCGCCTATTCTCCCTGCACATGACCCTCGCGGATCAACTGACGCTTGCGCGGGTGGCCGCGGTGCCCATCTGGTGGGCGACGGGCGTGTTCATCGCCGCGATGACGACCGACAGGTTCGACGGGCGCGTCGCGCGCCGCAGCGGCTACAGCTCGCCCCTGGGCTCCCTCATCGACCCCGTCGCAAACAAGCTCCTCGTGCTGACGGTGTTGATCCTGCTGATCGATTCCGGCGTCGCGCTCGTTCTGACGTGGCTGTCCGGCCTCGACTACGCGCGTCTGGCGCCTGGACTGCTGCGCGGGCGCACCGCCTCGCCCTGATCGGCCACATCCTCGGCGTTCTCGCGGATCCCCGACTCGCGCCAGGCGCTTCGATAGGCCGGCGGCTTCCCGTCCGTTGAGAGCAGCAGGCGGACGGCGGCGAGGACCGGCTCGCGCTCGTCCGGCTCGGGCCTGATCTCGAGCTCCACCCGCCGCAGCCTAAAGGCGGAGCGGCGGCGAGACGATACGAACGGCGGATGAGCCGTTTCCTCTGCGCCCTCGCCTGTTGCACGCTGCTCGTCGCGCCCTCGGCGGTTGCGGCGCGCATCGGCGACGCCGCAGGCTCGAGCGCGGCGGGCGGCACGGCGACCTCATGGGCCCTGGCGGAAATCCGCCTGGTCGTCAAGCACGGCCTGATGGCCAGAACGGTCTCGTCGTTTCGCCCGACCGACGGGCTCACCCAGGGCGAGCTCGCGACCCTCGTCGGCGGCCTGAGCAAGCAGCCCGCGGCCACCGTGGCGAACCCGGCCGCACCCGTGACGGTGGCGCAGCTCGACGCGCGCCTCGTCAGGGCGCTCGGCCTGTCCGACGCGGCAAAGACCTTCGCCGACGGCGCTCGAGCAGCGCGGCTCGCCACGCCCTCCCGCTTCGGCACAGAGACTGTCGCGCGCATGCTCGGCCTGCGCACGAACCACCCCGCCAAGAACGACGACCTCGAACTGCTTCCGAACGACCCCGTCACGCGGGCCGAGACCGCCTATTCGGTCGCGAAGATTCTCCGTTTCCACGGCTGGGAAACCCAGTACGTCGAGGACGCCGCGACCACGTTCACGCTCCCGAAGCTCGGCGCCTGGCAGAAGCGGGCGCTCGACACCGCCGTCCGCTTCGTCGGCTTCCCCTACGTCTGGGGCGGCACGAGCGAGAAGGCCGAGGCGCCGTTCGGGATCGAGGCCCGCGGCGGGTTCGACTGCTCGGGCTTCGTCTGGCGCGTCTACAAGCTGCAGGCCTATCCCGGTGCCGGCGCGCTCTCGGCGACGATCAAGGGCCGTACGACCTACCAGATGAGCGGGGAGGTCCCAAGGGCGCAGCGGATTCCGTTCGCGAAGCTTGCGCCCGGCGACGTGCTCTTCTTCGGCCCCGCCGGCCCGCGCTCGAGGCCGGCCTCGATCGGCCACGCCGGCATCTACCTCGGAGCAGGCTGGATGATCCACTCGTCAGGCCAGGGCGTCGCCGTGACCCCGGTCACCGGCTGGTACCGACAGCAGTTCGCGTGGGCGCGCCGACCGCTGGCCGAGGCGGGGCTCGTCGGCTCCCGCCGCTAGCGCCACAGCGCCGATTCCCCCTTCCGGGGGATGTGGACAACCTGCGCGACCTCGACAATCGGCGTCGTCCTGAAAGCACCCGTGGGAGGTTGACGTTGCTGCACTGGAGCCCGCGACTCGTCGCCCTTGCCGCCGCCCTCGCGCTCGTGTTGCTCGTGCTCGGCGGCCTAGGCCTCGAGGAGCCCTACAACCTGTACTGGTAGAGCGCCGTGAAGCGCCGCGCCCTGCCGCCGCCGCGGGTCCTTGCGGTCCTCCTGCCGGTCTGTGTCGCCGGCCTCGGCGTCGCCTGTGCCGCCGCCGCGTCGTTCGCGGTGGTGCCGCACAAGACGACGACGCTCCTGGGCATCGCGGCGCTGCTGACCGCCTCGACGCTCGCGGATCGTTTCCCGGTTCCGGTCGAGGGCGTCGAGCGCGGCGTCTCGCTCTCGTTCGTCTTCGGGGTCGCCTCGATCGTTCTCTTCGGCTGGGCCGCTGGGCTGCTCGTGGTCTTCGTCGCGCCGTGCATCACCCAGCTGCTCGAGCACCGGCCGCCGCTTCGGATCGCCTACAACGTCTCGGTGCTCGCGCTGGCGGCGACCGCGGCGGGCGTCGCTTCGGCGCCGTTGCAGGGAGAGGACCCGAGCGGCGTTCTGGCCCTCGTCGGCGCCGCGGCCTCGGCGCAGTACGCCGTCAACCTGATCCTGATCACCGCGATTGTCGCCGTGAGCTCGCGGAGGTCGATCTTCGGCCTCGCGCGCAAGAACGTGCAGCTGACGATCGTGCCGTTCTCGCTGATGGCGTCCGCGGCGCTGATGCTCGTCGTGCTCTGGCAGCGCTCGCCCTTCCTTTCGGTCGCGCTCGTCGGGCCGCTGCTCGCGATCCAGCTCTACCAGCGCGCGATCGTCCGCGCGCTCCGGGCGATGCGGCTCGCGCTGACCGATCCCCTGACGGGGCTCGGCAACCACCGTCACTTCCACGAACGCCTCGAGCGGGAGTTGCGGCACGCCCACGAGCGGCGTCTTCCGCTCAGCTTGTGTCTCGTTGACGTCGACGACTTCAAGCGCATCAACGATCGCCTCGGCCATCCCGCCGGCGACCGCGTCCTCTCGGCCCTCGCAGCCCGGCTGCGGCAGGGCGGCGAGGCGTTTCGGCTCGGCGGCGACGAGTTCGCGCTACTGCTCCCCGGCTACGACGATCACGACGCCTTGACCGCGGCCACGTCGGTCGTCGAGCGCATCTCGGCGCTGGAGCTCGACCAGCTCGGCTCCGTCACCGTCAGCGCAGGGGTCGCGACCTCGCCCGCGCATGCCGCCGACCGTGACGAGCTGATCCGGCTCGCCGACAGCGCGCTCTATTGGGCGAAGGAGTACGGCAAGAACCGTGTCCGGGCGTACCGCCCCGACGTGATCGAGCTCGCCGAGCTCAAGCGGCTGGCAAGCGGGCCCGACCGGGCCGCACGCTTCCGTGCCGCCGCGAGCCTCGCGCGGGCCGTGGATGCGCGGGACGTCTACACCGGCAGCCACTCGCAGCGGGTCGCCGAGCTCGCGGCGCGGACGGCGCGGCGGCTCGGCCTGCCCGACGAGGACGTCGAGCTCACCCGCCTCGCCGCGAGCCTGCACGACCTCGGCAAGCTTGCGATCCCGGAGGAGATCCTTCGCAAGCCCGGGCCCCTGACCGAGCCGGAACGGATGGTGCTCGAGCGTCACCCGCAGATCGGTTTCCGGATGCTCGAGAGCCTCGGCGTCGATCCCGTCGCCGACTGGGTGCTCCACCACCACGAGCGCTGGGACGGCAGCGGCTACCCGGACGGGCTGCCCGGCGAGCGGATCCCGCTCGGGGCGCGGATCATCTTCGTCGCCGACGCCTACGATGCGATGACGTCCGAGCGGGTGTACCGCCGGCGAGTCGCCCCGGAGGAGGCGATCGCAGA
>JBKPFI010000278.1:0-2390 GCA_046728775.1 Actinomycetota bacterium
CCAGGTCGCCGACCGCTACGAGCACACGTTCAAGGGCGGGCCCGACGGCCTCGATTACCTGATCTTCGGCACGCGGCACCCGGTCGAGTACGGCTGGCTGCCCCGCTCGCGGGCGGTGCGGCTGAGCTGGCCCTGGATCGAGGGCCGCGTCGACGACCCATGGGACCTCGAGGCGATGGCCGGCGACCTCGAGTTCGCCGAGCCCGGCAAGCGGCCGGAAAACGTCGTCGCCTTCGACGACCTGCCCTTTGACGAGGACGGCGACAAGGTGCTCGCCGCTGCCGTAGGCTCGGAGCGCTCCGGGCTGAACTGGATCCGGCGAGCGTCGGGCAGGCGCGGCTCGGTACCGCACTGCCACTCGCTCGAGTCGGAGGTGTTCGTCGTGCTCGAGGGCAGCGGCACGCTCGAGCTCTGGCCGACGCCGCTCACCGCGGAGCGAGGCGCGACGCTGGAGTCACACGAGCTGCGCCCGGGCCACGTCGTCGCCCGCCCGCCGGCGACGCGCATCGCCCACTCGATCGTGGGCGGGCCGGAGGGAATCACCTACCTCGCCTACGGCACGAGGGAGCCGAACGACATCTGCTACTACCCGCGCTCGAACAAGGTCTACTTCCGAGGCGTCGGGCTGATGACGCGCCTCGAGCACCTCGACTACGAGGACGGCGAGCCCCCGGACGAGGGCCCACCGGCAGCCGAGACACCTTTGCTTGAATGAACCGGGTCATGGCGACCCTGGTCGAGGAGCTGCCGGATAACAAGGTCCGGCTCACGGTCGACGTCCCGCAGGCGGACCTCAAGCACGCAGTCGAGCACGCGACCCACGACCTCGCCGAGTCGGTGAAGGTGCCGGGCTTCCGCAAGGGGAAGGTCCCCGCCCAGGTGCTGGAGGCGCGCATCGGCCGCGAGCGGATCTTCAGCGAGGCCGTCGAAAGCCATATCGGCGGCTGGTTCCTGAACGCCGCCGCGAGCACGCGCATCCGGCCCGTCGCGGCGCCGGAGTACGACTACGACCTGCCGAGCTCGGACGACGACGACTTCCAGTTCAAGGCCACTGTCGCCGTGCAGCCGAAGCCCGAGCCCCCCGACTGGACCGAGCTCGAGGTGCCCTATGCGGAGCCGGAGGTGCCCGAGGAGCTACTCGACCAGGAGCTCGACGCGCTGCGCGAATCGGTCGCCCAGCTCACGCCGGTCGAGAACCGCGCGGCGCGCACCGGCGACGTGCTCGTGATCGACGCGCTCGACGAGAACGGGGAGGGGCAGCGCGACCTGGTCGTCGAGCTCGGCTCGGGCGGCCTCGTCGAGGAGATCGAGCGCGCGTTGACGGGCGCCTCCCAGGGCGAGACCAAGGAGGTCGAGCTCGCGAACGCCGACGGGTCGAGTACGAAGGCGAAGGTCGAGGTCAAGGAGATCAAGCAGAAGGTGCTCCCCCCGCTCGACGACGAGCTGGCGCGCGCCGCGAGTGAGTTCGACACGCTCGAGGAGCTGCGCGCCGACATCGAGCGGCGGATGCGCGAGGTGCTCGAGGAGGACGCCGAGACGCGGTTCCGCGCGGCCGCCGTCGACGCGCTCGTAGCAGCCTCGGACGTACAGGTCGGCGGGCCGCTCGTGGAGGCGCGCACGCGCGAGCTGCTGAATGGGCTCGGGCGCTCGCTCGAGAGCCGCGGCATCAGCGCCGAGACGTATTTCCAGCTCTCGGGCCAGACCGCCGAGGAGCTCGTGCAGCGGATGGGCCAGGAGGCGGCCCTCTCGGTTGCGCGCGAGCTCGTGCTCGAGGCGGTCGCAGACAAGCTCGGGCTCGAGGTGAGCGACGCCGAGATCGACGAGCTCATCCGCGAGCAGGCGGAGCTCGCCGGCGACGATCCCGACGACGCCGTGCGCAAGGTCTTCGAGTCCGGCCGCCAGGAGGTGCTGCGCTCCGACCTACGCCTGCGCAAGGCGCTCGACCGGGTAGCCGCCGAGTCGAAGCGCGTCCCGGCCGAGGTCGCGCGCGCCCGCGAGGACATCTGGACCCCGGACAAGGAAACCTCACCGACAGAGACGAAACTGTGGACCCCCGGCAGCAAGGAGAGAGCTGGTACATGAGCCCGTTGATTCCCATGGTGATCGAGCAGACCTCGCGCGGCGAGCGCTCGTTCGACATCTATTCCCGCTTGCTCAACGAGCGGATCATCTTCCTCGGAACGCCCGTCGACGACCAGATCGCCAACCTGATCATCGCCCAGCTCCTCCACCTCGAGTCCGAGGACCCGGACAAGGACGTCTCGATCTACATCAACTCGCCGGGCGGGTCGGTGTACCACGGGCTCGCGATCTACGACACGATGCAGTTCATCAAGCCGGACGTGCAGACGATCTGCGTCGGCACGGCGATGTCGATGGGCGCGCTGCTC
>JBKPFI010000308.1:0-2951 GCA_046728775.1 Actinomycetota bacterium
AGCGGCCGCGTCCTCCATGTCGGTGTCGAGCTCGAGCAGCACCGGTTGCACCGCACGGACGACGAACGGCAGCGTCACGAACAGGAGCGCGAGCAGCAGGCCGAGCCGGGTGAAGGCAACGTCGACGTGGAACGGCGAGCCTGGCCCGTAGAGGGCGAGCAGCGTCAACCCGGCCACGATCGTCGGCAGCGCGAACGGCAGGTCGATGACCGCGTCGACGATCGCCTTGCCGGGGAAACGGTCTCGGACGAGTACCCAGGCGGTCGCCGTCCCGGCGACGGCGTTCACGAGCGCGCACACCGCCGCCACCCCGAGCGTCAGCTTCAGCGACGAGATCGCTTCGGGACGCGTCGCCTCGTGCCAAAACGCGTCCGCGCCGTCCGAGCGCGAGGCCCAGAGCAACGCCGCCAGCGGCAGGAGGACGACCAGGCTCAGGTAGGTCGCCGCCAGCCCACGCGCGAGCGACCCCCCGAAGCGGCCGGAGACCGCCGCGGGGGGTCGTTCTACGACGACGGCATCAGTGGCCAATCGACCTTTCGATCTTGGCCATGATCCCCTTCTCCGGGTGGAAGAAGCGGTTGTTCACCTTCGCCCAGCCGTTCAGTCCGAGCCTGGTCGAGTTGATCGTGAACAGGCCGGCGGGCTTGTAGAACTTGTAGCCCTTCGCGACGGTCTTCACGACCGGCCGGTAGCCCTGGCTCGCGAACGCCTTCTGCGCAGTCGACGACCAGAGGTACTTGTAGAAGACCTTCGCCGCGGGCTTGCCGAGACCGCTCTTCGTCAGCGCGACGGGGGTCTCGATCAGCATCGTCGCCTTCGGCGTGCGGTATTCGGTGTGGACGCCCTTCTTCTCGGCGTAGATCGCCTCGTTCTCGTACGTGAGCAGGACGTCACCCTTGCCCTGCGCGAAGATCGACAGCGCGGCCCGGGCGCTGTCCGGCTGAACGGGGACGTGCTTGAACAGCTTGGAGAGGTAGGCGATCGCCTGCTTGTCGGTCTTGCCCGCGCGGCGCTGGGCCCCGTAGGCGGCCATCACGTTCCAGCGCGCGCCGCCGGAAGTGAACGGATTGGGCGTGATCACCTGGATGCCCGGCTTGACCAGGTCGCCCCAGCCCTTGATCTTCTTCGGGTTTCCGTCGCGGACGACGAACACGACCACGGAGTCGGAGACGATCCCGCGGTGCGAGTTCGCGGCCCAGTTCCTCGGCACGAGGCCCTTCTTCACCAGCAGGTTGACGTCCGGGTCGAGCGAGAGCGCGACGAGGTCGGCCGGCTGCCCCGCCGCGACCGCCCGGGCCTGGTCGCCGGAGGCGCCGTACGACTGGTTGAAGCTGACCCCCGACCCCGCCCTTGTCTTGCCGAAGGCCTGGATGATCTTGCCGTAGGCGTCCTTGGGGGTCGAGTACGCCACGAGGTTCACCGACCCGCCGTTCGAGGCGCCCGTTGCTGTGCTCGCCAGCAGCGCGGCTCCAACCAAAGCAAGCCCTATCAGCCTTATTCGCATTTGTTATCTCCCAAGTTTCTCAACGGAATTGCTGGAGATTGTCACACTGACCGGACGGCGTCAAACGGGAACCGACGTGTCTCTAGAGTTCGCCGCCGTGGAGCCGCTCGACCGCGCGACGATCTGGCCCTACCGCGACGGTGATCCCGGCGACCTGTACTACCAGCGCTACGCGCATCCGAACGGTCTCGCGGCGGAACGCGCGCTCGGCGAGCTCGAGGGAGGCGAGGCGCTCCTCTTCCCCTCGGGGGCCGGAGCGACGACGGCGCTCGTGCTCGGCCTGCTCGATCCCGGCCGGACGATCGCGCTCGCGGAGGGCGCGTACTACGGGACCGCCGTGCTCTTTCGGGCGCTGGAGCGCTGGGGTGTGCGCTTCGTGGAGTTCGACCAGACCGGCGCGCCGCCCGACGGGGTCGACCTCGTCTGGCTCGAGGCGCCGTCGAACCCGTTCCTGACGATGCCGAACTACGACGCTGCGGCCGCGCAGCCGGCCCGCGTCGTCGTCGACTCCACGGCCGCGACGCCGGTCTACGTGCGCCCACTCGAGCACGGCGCCGACTTCGCGCTCCACAGCGCGACGAAGTTCCTCGGCGGCCACGACGACGTGCTGCTGGGAGCCGTCGTGTGTCGCTCGGCTGACGACGCGGAGCGGCTGCGCGACTTCCGCGGGCGCTCCGGGATCGTCGCCGCCCCCGACCCGTGCTGGCTGCTCTCGCGGTCGCTGAAGACGTTGCGCGTGCGGATGGAGCGTCACACGGACACGGCGACCGAGCTCGCCGAGCGGCTGCGCTCGCACCCCGCCGTCGAGGTCGTCCGCTACCCCGGCTTCGGCGGGCTGCTCTCGTTCGACGTCACGGACGGTGAGGCCGCCCGCCGCGTCGAGACCTCGCTGCGCCGGATCACGAACGCGACGAGCCTCGGCGGCGTCGAGTCCGTGCTCGAGAGCCGCACCCGCTGGGAGGGCGACCGCGTTCCACCCGGCCTCCTCCGCCTGAGCGTCGGGCTCGAGGACGTCGAGGAGCTGTGGGCGGACCTGGAGCAGGCGCTCGCGTGAACGAGCGGAAAACCGTGGTCTTCTTCCCGGAGGGAGCGTTCGGCCCGACGAACAACTGCGTTGGAATCGGTCGCGTCCTGCTCGAGCGTGGCGTGCGGGTCGTCTTCGTGGTCGAGGAGTCGTTCGCGGGGACTCTCGAGGCACAGGGCTTCGAGGAGGCGCTGATGCGCCTCAAGCCGCCGAGCGAGGGCGAGGAGGTGCCCGGCCAGTTCTGGAAGGACTTCGTCCGCGAGACGGCGCCGGAGTTCCGCAAGCCGACGATCGAGCAGCTCGAGACGTTCGTCCTCCCCGTCTGGCACGAGCTCGTCGACGGCGCCCGCTACGTGGACGAGCGGTTGCGCGAGATCTTCGACGAGCTCGAGCCCGACGTGATCGTCGAGGACAACGTGGTTG
>JBKPFI010000283.1:0-2338 GCA_046728775.1 Actinomycetota bacterium
CCGATGAGGGTTAAGGCCGCCGCCGTTCACGCGCTTTCCGCGGAGAGAGATAGAGCTGCATTCCGCGCCTCGTGCAGCGGAGCTGCTACCGGGCTGCAACCCGCGGGCCGTCTAGCTGGCGAGTGAGTGAAAGGAGGGAGCCTGTACAAGCTCGTCACTATCGGAGCGCTGGTCGCGGCCCTTGCTGCCCCGGCGAGCGCGGCTGCCCACGGGACGCGCGTGCATAAGGCTCGCGCCCAGGCCGGTTGCCCGCAGGCCTTGGTTTTCCCGCCCAGGCGGAACTACGGCCTCTGCGGCTCCAGGTTCTACGTTCGCGACCCGGAGACCGGGAAGGTCGAAGCAATCCCGTTCGGCAGGTTGCAACACCTCGGGGAGGGGCCTGATCGGCCGTAGCGACGGACACGGCGACCGACACGCGGCCGCGCGGTGAACCCTCGCTCGCCGTGCGGCCGCTCCTCAGCAGCGTCTAGCGAGCCAGGTAGTAGCCCGCGAAGGCGAGGCCGAGGACCAGCAGCACGATCGGCAGCAGGAAGAGAATGACCCCGAAGAGCACGACGAGCGGTGTCTCCGCGCTCTCGCCCTCCCGTTCGATCTCGATCAGATGCTCCGCTTCGGCTTCCACCCTCTTCACAGGGTGCCGAAGCCAGGGAAGCCTCCGTCGGTAGAGGCCGCCGGCGTGTCGTAGGGCGTCCCGGCCCGCAGCCATGGGTTCATCCTAGACCTGACCCCAGCGCTTGCGGCGTCCTCCAGCCGGCCGCTTACGGCAGGACGCCGAGCTCGTCGAGCGACTCCTGAAGCTCCTTCGCGTCCCGGTAGACGCGGAACGCGCCTGCTCGGGTGAGCTCGTCTTCGCCGTAGCCGCCGCTGAGCAGGCCGACGCTGAGCATGCGCGCGCGGCGGGCGGCGAGCAGGTCCCAGACCGCATCGCCGACCACGTAGCACTCGTCCGCCGGGACGCCGAGCTGCTCCGCGCAGGCCAGGAACAGGTCCGGCTCCGGCTTCGCCCGGCCGACGAGCCCGCGCTCGACCACGACGGTCTCGGAGGCGACCTGAAGCGCCTCCAGCGAGGCGTCGATCTCCGGGCGGCGGCCCGACGTCGCGATCCCGTGCGGCACCTCCGCCTCCCGAAGCTCGCGAAGGAGCTCGACCGCGCCGGGCAGCGGCCTCCGTTCCGGCAGGAGCTCCCGGAAGAGCTCGCCGTGCCGCGTCTGGATCCCGTCCGCCTCCTCGGCTGTGAGCGGCCGCCCGACCTCACGTGCGACGGCCCGCGTGAAGAGCCCGCCGCTCATCCCGATCCGGCGGTGGATCCGCCAGGCGTCGATCGGCATCCCCGCCTCCGCGAGCGCCCGCTGCCACGCGAAGACGTGCGCGTAGACGGTGTCCACGAGCGTTCCGTCGAGGTCGAAGATCAGGGCCCGCATGTTCTCGCTGCGGCGATCGCTACCTGGCCGTAGCTGATGCCGCCGTCGTTGGGCGGGACGAGTCGGTGGCTCAGCACGCGGAAGCCGAGCGCCTCGAGCCGGGACCGCAGCGAATCGAGGAGCCGAAGGTTCTGGAACGTGCCGCCCGAGAGGACGATCGCGCGCGGCGCGCCGAGCTCGGCGCAGGCAGCCGCTGTCCCGGCGGCGACGCTCTCGTGGAACGCGGCCGCGATCTCGGCGCGCTCCCGCCCGGCCGCCAGGTCGTCGTGGACCGCCCGCACCAGCGCTGTTCCGTCACCGAACGCCCACTCATACGGCCGAGTCTCGATGTCGCCCGCGAGCTGCTCGAGCTCGATCGCCGCCTGCCCTTCGTACGTGACCGTTTGCCGCACCCCGAGCATCGCCGCGACCGCGTCGAACAGGCGGCCCATCCCCGACGAGAGCGGCGCGTTGACCTTCAGTGCCTCGCGCACCAGCGGCCAGCGCTCGTCCGCGACCGCGATATCCGCCTGCTCGAGGTACACGGCGGCCACCCGCCACGGCTCCCGGATCGCCGCCTCGCCGCCGGGTAGCGCCACGGGCTCGAGGTGTGCGAGCCGTTCGAACGAGCCGAGGTCGCAGCGCAGGATCTCGCCGCCCCAGAGCGTGCCGTCCGTGCCGTAGCCGGTCCCGTCGAAGACGACCGCGAGCGCCGGGCCGTGCTCGCCGTGCTCGGCCAGGCACGCAGCCGCGTGAGCGTGGTGGTGCTGCACGCCGACGAGCTCCGCCTCCTGCTCCAGCGCCCACTTCGTCGACAGGTACTCGGGGTGCAGGTCGTACGCGACGAGCGCCGGCTCGAGGCCCAACATCTCGAGGTAGAGCTCGAGGTCGGCGAGGAAGGCGCGGTAGGCGAGCTCGGAGTCGAGGTCGCCGAGGTG
>JBKPFI010000284.1:0-1341 GCA_046728775.1 Actinomycetota bacterium
CTACCCGCTGAACGGGCCACTCGACGCGACGGCCGGCCGCGTCGGCAGGACCGCAACGGTCTTCGCGGAGGATGCCTACGGCCGCCGGTTCGCGCGTCGCCTCGTAACGAGCCTCAGCGGAACGATCCGACACGGCAACTCCGGCGGCCCGGCCGTCGACGCCTCGGGCGCCGTCCAAGCGACGGTCTTCGCGGCGCGCTCGACCGGGAGCGGCGGCTACGGCGTGCCGGCGTCGATCGTGCGCGAGGATCTGGCGCAGGCGCGCGGGATCGTCTCGACTGGTCCCTGCACCCGCTAGGCGAGGAGGTCCAACACGTCGAGCGGCTTGCGGTAGGGCGCGACGAGGTAGACACCCGCCGCCTTGTCGCGCGCCGCGTCATAGAGCTCCTTCGCATACTTCATGCCGACCTCGGCCGCGTCCGAGCCGGCGTCGCGCAGCGCTTCCTGCAGCTCGTCAGGGACGACGATGCCGGGCAGCTCGTTGTGGAGGCGCATCGCGAACCGGTAGCTCCAGATCGGACAGATCCCGACGAGCAGAGGGATCGGCGACGGTTCTCCGAATCGCTCGAAGAATCCGTCGAGGTGCCCGAGGTCGAAGACGAGCTGCGTCATCGCGAACTGCGCGCCCGCGTCGACCTTTTTCCGGAAACGCTCGAGCTCGACGTCCAGGTCGTCGGCGGTTGGGTTCACGGCGACGCCGATGAAGAACGAGGTGGGGGCGTCGATGGTCCGGCCGTTGAAGTCCTCGCCCCCGTTCAGGCGAGCCATCAACTCGACGAGACCGATCGCGTCCACCTCGTAGACTCCCCGCGAACCGGGGTAGTCGCCGACCTCGGGGGGATCTCCCGTGACCGCAAGGACGTTGCGTACGCCCTCCGCGTGCGCACCGAAGAGGACGGCCTCCAGCCCCATCACCGTGTAGTCCCGCGTGGTCAGGTGCGGAATCGTCTCGATGCCGGCGGCCCGCTCGAGCACCGCCGAGACGATCACGGCGTTCATCCCTGCCCGCGCCCCTGCGTTGTCGTTGACGTCGACGAAGCCGACCCGGCCCGAGTCCTTTAGCGCCTGGGTGAGCTCGACGAGGCCGCTGATGTTGCCCCCGAGCGGGGGGTCGAGCTGGATCGAGACCACCCACTCGCCCTCCCGGAGCGCACGGGCAAGCCCTGTCTCCCGCTGCTCCTCGCCGAGCGCGACGACGAGCTCCCGCTCGTCGAAGGCGAGGGGCGTGCGGGGTTTCCTCTCCTCCTCGACCGCCTCGCGGATGGCAGCGATCTCGACCGGCGTCGTCCCGCAGCAGCCGCCGATGATCTTCGCTCCGAGCTCGCGTGCGTGCGCGGCGAA
>JBKPFI010000105.1:0-23250 GCA_046728775.1 Actinomycetota bacterium
GTCGTCTTCGAGTCGGCGAGGTTCCAGAGCAGGAAGCGGAGCGTCGACGTCACTCGTCCGGCACGCCGGGAGTCGGCAGCCGCGCCATCAACTCCTTGATCTGCCGCAGGACGTCGGCCTCCTCGTGCCCGAAGTCGTCGAGGTAGGAGTGCAGCGCCGCCTGCAGCAGCCGCAGCTCCTCGTCGTTCAGCTCCAGCGTGTGGTTCAAAACGGCCCCCTCGGCTCGTAGCTTCCGCGCCGCGCGCCCACCGCGACCATCGTCATCCCGTCGGGCCCCGCGATCGGCATCCGCATCGTCCCCGGATCGAACCGGAGGAAGGTCCCCTCCCTGACCGGCACGTTCTCGCCCTCGACCCGGTAGATGCCAGACCCGCGGACGATGACGTTGACCTCTTCCTGCTGCGTCTCGGACTCGTCGTGCTCGCGCCCCTCCATCCCCGGCGGGATCTCGAACCAGTTGATCCCGAACGCCTCGACGCCGAGCCGGCGCCGCACGAAGCGCACCGCGCCGCCCGGCCCCTCGCGCTCGATCTCGTCGACGTTGATCATCGAAAAACCCACGCCCGCTCCTCCCTCACATTCGAAAGACGCCGAAGGTGGTCTCGGGGATCGGCGCGTTCAGCGCGGCGGAGATACCCAGCGCCAGCACGCGCCGCGTGTCGAGCGGATCGATGATGCCGTCGTCCCACAGCCGCGCGCTCGAGTAGTACGGGTTTCCCTCGGCCTCGTACTTCGCGCGGATCTCGTCCGGGTCGGCGTCGCCGACCATCGTGAGGACCGTCGCCGCCTGCTCGCCGCCCATCACGGAGATGCGGGCGTTCGGCCACATCCAGAGCTGCCGCGGTGAGTAGGCGCGCCCGCACATGCCGTAGTTGCCTGCGCCGAACGAGCCGCCCACCACCACGGTGAACTTCGGCACCTCCGCGCAGGCGACCGCGGTCACGAGCTTCGCGCCGTCACGCGCGATCCCGCCGGCCTCGTACTCCTTGCCGACCATGAAGCCCGTGATGTTCTGCAGGAAGACGAGCGGCACGCGCCGCTTGCAGGCGAGCTCGACGAAGTGCGCGCCCTTGGCGGCGGACTCGCCGAAGAGCACACCGTTGTTAGCGAGGATCCCGACCGGATAGCCCTCGATCCGGGCGAACCCGCACACCAGCGTCTCGCCGTAGAGCGCCTTGAACTCGTGAAAGCGCGAGCCATCGACCAGGCGCGCGATCAGCTCGCGCGGGTCGACCTGGTGGCGGAAGTCGGTCGGGATCAGGCCGTAGAGCTCCGCGGGGTCGGCGGCAGGCCCCTCGGGCGGCACGATCTCCCACGGCGGGTCCTTCGGCGGAAGGTTCAGGTTCCGGACGATCTCGCGCACGAGCGCCAGCGCGTGCTCGTCGGAGGTGGCGTAGTGGTCGGCCACGCCGGAGAGGCGCGCGTGCACGTCCGCGCCTCCGAGCTCCTCGGCGCTCACCTCCTGGCCCGTCGCGGCCTTCACCAGCGGCGGGCCGCCGATGAAGATCGTGCCCGTGCCCTTGACGATGATCGTCTCGTCGCTCATCGCCGGCACGTAGGCGCCGCCAGCCGTGCACGAGCCCATCACGGCTGCGATCTGCGGGATCCCCGCGGCCGAGAGCCGGGCCTGGTTGTAGAAGATCCGCCCGAAGTGGTCGCGGTCGGGGAAGACCTCGGCCTGTAGCGGCAGGAAGGCGCCGCCGGAGTCGACGAGGTAGATGCAGGGCAGGCGGTTCTGCTCGGCGATCTCCTGTGCGCGGAGGTGCTTCTTGACCGTCAGCGGGAAGTAGGTGCCGCCCTTCACGGTCGCGTCGTTGGCGACGAGCACGCACTCTCGCCCCTCGATCACGCCGATTCCGGTGACGATCCCAGCGCCGGGGGCCTGTCCCTCGTACACGTCCCAGGCGGCCAGGGCCGAGAGCTCGAGGAAGGCGCTGTCGGGGTCGAGTAGCCGGTCGACGCGCTCCCGCGCGGTCAGCTTCCCCCGCGAGCGGTGCTTCTCGAGCGCCTTCTCGCCGCCGCCGCGGGCGACCCGGGCTGTGCGCTCGCGCAGCTCCGTAACGAGCCGCTCCATCCGGGCGCGGCGCTCCTCGAACGCGTCGGATTCCTCCAAGTGCGACGTGAGAACCGTCACGATTCGAACTCTAAAGCCCGGGCCGGTTCGGATCGGCGGCCGGGGACGATGGCGAAACACTCGGCGCCTCGATCGGGCCGGACCGCTTCCGCCCAGGCGAAAAGGGGCACAATGGCGCTCGGAGCACAGAGATGAACGAGGAGCTCCGCTCGACGAACGAAGAGCTTTCGACGGTCAAAGTGATCCTGATGATGGAGTCCGAGGCGGAGGCGTGAAGACCGCCACGCGCATCGTGACCGACGCGAACGGCCGCATCGTCGAGGCGGCGGAGGCGGCGGGCGAGCTCTTCGGAATCGACGACCGCTGGCTGGTGGGGAAACCGCTCGCGGCCTTCGTGCCCGAGGCGAACCGCCGGGACTTCCGGACACTCCTGCTCGACCTCGCGCACGGTGGCGGCTCGACCGGGCTCTCCCTCGAGATCCGGACCCGTCACGGCGCGGAGCTGACGGTCGCGGTCGAGGCCGTCGCAGAGGCGAGGGGCGAGCGGCTCGAGTGGCTGCTCGTGCCTTCCGAAGGCGAGGAGCCGGCGCACCGGGAGCCGACTCCGAAGCGTCTGCCGGAAGCCGCGCCGGTCGGCCGCCTGCTCGGCCGCCTTCCCGTGGGAGTGGTCAGCTTCAACTCGCGCCTCGACGTCGAGTACCTGAATCCCGCCGCACGGGTCTACCTGGGCTCGGGCGCCGTCGGAGGCCTCCTCCCGGACCCTTGGCCGGGGTTTGCGCTACGGAAGTACGCTCGGCTCCTGTTCGGTCCCTCGCCCCCGGCGCGGCGCGTCGTCGAGACTCAGAGCGGCCGACTGCTCGAGCTCGACGGCATTTCGGGTGGGCGCAAGGCGAGCGCGCTCCTGATCATGCAGGACGTCACGTCCCGCGAGCGCCGGAGCCGGGCGGAGCACGAGTTCGTCGTGAACGCCGCCCACGAGCTCCGAACGCCGATCGCAGCGATCGGAAGCGCGCTCGACGTCCTGCAGAACGGTGCCAAGGAGACCCCGGAGGATCGCGATCTCTTCCTCTCCCACATCAGACGAGAGAGCGACCGTCTCGAACGGCTCGCGGGCGCGCTCCTGCTGCTGGCACGGATCCAGACCGGACAGGAGACACCGTCCCTCGAGCTAGTCGAGGTAGGGCCCCTGCTCGATGAGATCGCGACCCAGCTCCAGCCGCAGGACGGCGTCGAGGTGGTCATCTCCTGCGGCACCGGTGTCGGGATGCTCGCCGACCGCGACCTGCTCCTCCAGGCGCTCTGGAACGTCGCGGCGAACGCCGTCAGACACACGACCGCGGGCCGGATCACGCTCTCCGGCCGGGACCTCGGGCGCCTCTCCGAGATCGAGGTCCGCGACACCGGCACGGGTATGTCGGAGGCCGCGCAGGAGCGCGTCTTCGACCGCTTCTACAGAGCTGACCGTCGCGCGGGGGGCGGCTTCGGCCTCGGACTGGCGATCGCGCGTGAGATCTCCAGGGCGCTCGGTGGCACGATCACGCTCGACTCGAAGCCCGGCTGGGGCACTCGGGTGCGCCTGGTCGTTCCTTCGGCGAGGCTGGTCAGCACATGAGCCGCATCCTCGTCGTCGAGGACGAGCCGGCAATCGCGGACGCGGTCAGGTACGCGCTGCGCGGGGACGGCCACGAGGTGGAGACGGTCGAGGACGGCGAGCAGGCGGTCGAGGTCGCGCAGGAGCAGCCGTTCGACCTGCTGGTGCTCGACCTGATGCTCCCGGGTGTCTCGGGCGTGGAGGTCTGCCGGCGAGTGCGCGGCGAGAGCGCCGTGCCGATCCTCGTGCTCACCGCGCGCGATACCGAGGTCGACCGCGTCCTCGGGCTCGAGGCGGGCGCCGACGACTACGTCACGAAGCCGTTCTCGATGAGCGAGCTGCTCGCGCGGGTGCGCGCGATCCTGCGACGGCGGCGCCTCGACGAGGCGGAGGCGCATCCTGCCCGCGAGATCGGCGGCCTCCGGCTGGATCTCGAGCGCCACGAGGTGACCGTGGACGGCAGGCCGGTGCAGCTCACGCAGTCGGAGCTGAAGCTGCTCGCCTTGCTCGCGCGCGATCCCGGCCGCGTGTACTCGCGCCGCGAGATCATGCAGCACCTCTGGCAGAGCGACTACGTCGGAGACGAGCGGGCCGCCGATCTCCACGTCTCCAACGTCCGCCGCAAGATCGAGCGGGACCCCGGGAGCCCAGAGCGGCTCGTCACGGTCCGCGGCGCGGGCTACAAGCTCGTCCCCGTGTAGGTGAACGCACACAAAGCCTCCGCGCCGCCCTCAAACCCGCTGCCCTAGCGTGTAGCGCGATGACGGTCCCACCGTTTCGAGCAACCGTGGCCGAGATAGGGAGCAACGTCGCGCTCGTCTCCGTGAGCGGCGAGCTCGACCTCTATGTGGAGCGCGAGCTGCGCGATGCCCTCGAGGCCGCCGACATGCTCGGCGCCCCGACAGTCGTCGTCGACCTGAGCGGCGTCGCCTTCATGGACTCGACGGCGTGCGGCATCCTCGTCGCCGAGGCAAGGCGCCGCCTCCGCGACCAGGGCCGGCTGGTTCTCGTGTCGAACGGGAAGGCGACGAGCCGTACGCTCCGGCTCTCGGGGATCGACCAGGTGGTCGCTGTGCACGCGACGCTGCACGCCGCATTCCAGGATCTGCTTCCGGAGCCGGTCGGATGAGCGCCGCTGCCCCTGAGGCCCGCCGTGACGGGCGAGGCAAAACCAGCCGGCAGCGCCCGCGCCTCGTTTTCTTCTACGGGCGCAACTCGGGCCGCTCGCGCCGTGTCGAGGGCTACCTCTCGCAGGTCCTGCAGCGAAGGCGCAACCACGAGTCGTTCCAGCTTCACCACGTCGATGTGGACGAGCACGCGGACCTCGCCGAGCGCTTTCACGTCACCGAGGTCCCGACGATCGTGGTCGTCGAAGGGAAGCGCGTTCAGGGACGCCTCGCGGCGCCGCGCGGCTGCCGCGACATCGAGCAGCTGCTCGCTCCCTGGCTGCGCTGACGCCGAGGCGGGCCGTCTCGCTCGCCGCCCTGTGCCACGAGCCCTGATGTGTGGCAGCATGGTTTTCCGATCCAGCGAGCACAGAGAGCAGACGGTTATGGCTAGACGGAATCCGTCTCGTCCCGAGGACTGGCTCGACTACGAGATCGACTCGTTGCTGCGGTCGGTCGAGACGGACGAGGAGGTCGAGCGCACCGCGGCCCCGGCGAGCGCGGCCGACCGGGCCTCGGCACGCTGGTTTCGGCGACCCGCGACAGATCCGGCCGCGACCGTTCCGGCGTGGCGCGCGCGGCGGCGCCTCCGCCCGGGCGCCTGGGTGCGAACGCGGGATTTCTTGGCGAGGCGCCGCGGCGATCTCGGCTTCTACGTACTCGGGATTGCCGCTTCGGTGCTCCTCGGCTGGCTGATCGTGATCCTCGGGAAGCCGTAGGCAGGCCCGGCCGCGCGATTTCACCCGGCGCGCGGGCGGGCGGCATCGGGCTGCAGCGCCTCCTCGAGCTCCTCGTCAGTCAGGTCGCCGTTCTCGCCGTCGCGCGTCTCCAACAGCTCCTCGAGCTGGGAGGTCATGCCTCGGAAGACGACGAGCATGTGCTCGAGCCGCTCCTCGTGCCGCCTTGATCCGGCCTGAAGCGTGTTCAGCCGCTCGCGCGCGTTGGCAGTCAGGTCGCGGATCTTCCTGGCGACCTCGGCGTCGGCCGCCTCCAGCCGCGCCCGGGCCTCCTCCACGATCTTGGCAGCCTCGCGTTCCGCGTCCCTCCGCGTCTGCTCTGCGAACGTCTCCGCGTCGGCCCGCGTCTCCTTGGCATAGTCGTCGGCCTCGGCGCGAAGCCGCTCGCCTTCGGCTCGGTCCTCCGTGGCGCGCTGACGCGCCTCCGCAAGTTCCGCGCCCGCCGCCTCCTTGGCCTCGTCGCGCAGATTCGCCGCGTCGGCGTTCGCCTGGTTGCGGATCCGGGCGGCGGCCTCGCGGGCCGACGCCAAGACCGCGCCGACCTCGGCGCCGACGTCGGACAGGTTGGCCGGGAGCGCCGCGTCGTCGCGGTCGGCGGCCTCCTCCGAAACGGGCTCTTCGAGCGCTTCGGGCGCGGCCTCCGCTTCGCCTGCCGGCTCGATTGGGGCTTCTTCCCCGAAGGACATCTCGGGCTCGCGACGCGCCCACTTCCTGCGTCTCCTGTTGGCCATGGTCGATCCTCCTTCTGGTGGTCGGGACAGGAGCCAGGGCGCGTGAATCGAACCGGCTCCGCTGCTTCGAATCGATACGTCGGGCCGCAGCCGATAGAGCGCGAACGCTGCGGCGCTGCCCGCTACGAGCATTGCGGCGCCGACGAAGATCAGAATGGTGGTCATGCCGCCGCCGCCGCCGGAGGAGGTGCCTTCGTCCGACGACGGGGTCGGCGTCGTGCGCGGCGACTGCGTCGTTGGAGCGCCGCGCTTGGCGGAGTCGAGCGGATACGCCCGCCACAGGTGCTGGGGCTGAGGCCGCGGCGAGGTGGTCGTGGCGGCGACGGCGATGCTCGCGCTCGACAGACCGACGACGAATGCAAGGACGCAGGCAGCCGCGGCCCGAGCCGCGCGCCGTCGGCGCACCGCCATCTCGGCGTGGCAGGTCGACGGTAGAGACGTGCCGCAGGCTCCGTTCATTCCCTCGATTTGACGCCAGTTGGTTACGTCGCAGCAGAAGTACGGCTTGGAGTAGTACGCCGACCTGCCATCGCTGTCAAGCGCCCCTCATACGCCTGACAAGCCCTGCTCGTAATGTCTGCAAGCGCGGAGACACCTTGTCGAAAGACGGAAGCTCTGCTACAACCGCCGCGAAGTTTCCGTTTCCTGCGGCTTCAGGGAGGGTTCTCGTGGATCGTGCGGCCGGTCCGGCGCAGCACGCGAAGACGTCTTCGCGACGGGAGGTCGTGCGGCGCGGCTCGGTCGCTGCCGCGGCGCTCGTGGCGGGGGGCGGGCTCGGGCTGCTCCGTCGTCCCGCAGCCGCCGCCGCCGCCGCGCCCTCGCCGGCCCAGGACCTCCAGATCTTCAACTTCGCGCTGTTGCTCGAGTACCTCCAAGCGGCGTTCTACACGGAGGCGGTCGAGCACGGAGCGCTGAAGGGCGAGGTGCGGAGCTTCGCGGAGGTCGTCTCCGGGCACGAGCGCGCCCACGTCAGGTATCTGCGCAAGGCGCTCGGCTCGCACGCCCGCCCGCGGCCGACGTTCGACTTCGGCGACGCGACGCGTAACGAGCGCGCGTTCCTGAAGGCCGCCGTCCTGCTCGAGAACACGGGCGTGCTGGCGTACAACGGCCAGGCCGCGAACCTGACGAAGAAGGCACTGGCCGCCGCCGCCGAGATCGTCTCCGTCGAGGGACGGCACGCGGCCTGGATCAGCGACCTCGCCGGTGTCCCGCCGGCGCCGCGCGCGGCCGACGTCGGCGCACCCTCTGCCGAGGTCGTGCGCAACCTGCAGTCGACCGGGTTCCTGAAGACCTCATGAGCGACCGCTTTTTCGACGACGCGCTCGAGCCGACGCTGGCGGAGATCGACGCCGACGGGGCGCTGCAGGAGACCGCTGCAGCCGCCTTCCCGCTCACCCGCGGCGAGCTCTTCAGGCATTCCGCGACGGCAGCCGCTGCGGGCGCGATCGGCTTCGTCGCAGGCTCGGAGGGGTCCGCAGACGCCGCGACCGCCCAGACGGCCAACGACATCGCGATCCTCCGCTTCGACCAGGTGCTCGAGTACCTGCAGGCGGGGCTCTACACCGAGGCGGAGCGGCTGGGCGCCCTGAAGCCCGAGACCCTGGCGTGGGCGCGAGTCGTCGGCGCCCACGAGCGTGCGCACCTGAGGGCGATCAAGAACCTGCTCGGCTCCCACGCCGTCAAGAACCCCGGCTTCAACTACGGGAACGTCACCTCCGACGAGCAGGCGTTCCTGAGGACGGCGGTCGCGTTCGAGGACCTGACCGCGGCCCTACTGAAATGGCAGGCGCCGAGGCTGGACTCGCGGGCGATCGTGGCCGCGGCGGTGAGCCTGCACTCGGTCGAGACGCGACACTCCGCCTGGATCCGCCACCTCGTTGGCCTCCAGCCGGCGGCGACGGCGTTCGACAAGCCGGCGTCGCAGCAGAAGATGGCGCAGCTGATCGACTCCACGCACTTCCTCGTCGCGCAGCCGAAGATGGCGGCGAAGAAGAAGAAGCCCCGCTTCACCGGCTGACCCATGCGCAAATGGGCAGCAGGGATCGCGCTGCTCGGCGCTGGCGCGGTGGTGCTCGGCGCGGTCGTCCACGAGTCGTCCCGGCCGGGCGGGAGCCGCCACGCCCGCGGCGAGTCGTTCGTCGGCGAGGCCGACCGCCTGCCGCCGCCGCCGCGGCCTGCGTTCAAGGTCGGTAAGCCGACGCTCCTGCGCCGAGGCGAGAGGCTCGTATGGTTCGCGCCGGTCATGCGGCCGATCGTTGCCCGCAGCGCGCCGTCGGCGAGCGCCCGACCGGTGGCGCCGCTCGAGCTCGAGACCCCCGAGGGGACGACGAACATCGTTCTCGCGATCGGGGAACGTGTCGGGCCTGGCGGGCTCTGGGTGCATATCCGCCTGCCGGTCCTGCCGAACGACCGCACCGCCTGGATCCCGCGTCGCGCGCTCGGCGGCTACCACTTCGTGCGCACCCATCTGATCGTCGACCGGACGCGCTTCACCGCGACGCTCCTGCGAGACGGGCGGAGGGTCTTCTCGGCTCCGATCGGAGTCGGCAAGCCGGAGTCGCCTACGCCGGCCGGCGAGTTCTACGTGCGCGACCGGCTGAGCGGGTTCGGCAACCCCTTCTACGGACCGGTCGCCTTCGGCACGAGCGCGCGCTCGGCGATCTTGACCGACTGGCCGGACGGCGGCTTCGTCGGCATCCACGGCACCAACGAGCCGGGCCTCCTGCCGGGCCGCGTCTCGCACGGCTGCGTCCGGCTCCGCAACGCTGACATCCTCAGGCTGAGGCGGCTGATGCCGGTCGGGACGCCGGTGACGATCCACTAGACCGGCGGGGGGACCCAGTGCGCGTCCCACACCGTGTAGCGGCTCCTGCCGAGCACGCGGACGCGGAACTCGAGGTCGCGGTCGACGCCGGCCTTCGTGAAGGTCGTGTAGGTGCACAGGAAGCGGCGCCACAGGCGCGCGCCGTTGCGTCGAATCGAGGCGCCTCGGCCGGAGCAGAGCAAGGTGTCGCTGTGGATGCGGACCCTGCGCGAGCCGACGCGAACGAGGTCGCCGTCCAGCTTCCGCATGACCTTGTTCATCGACCAGAACGGCACGGCGTTGCGCGCAGCGTCGACCGTCGAAGCCGCCGCAGCTACGAGAACGAGAGCTATGAGGACGACCCCAGCTCTCATGCCGGAAGCATGCCACACCTTCCACCGCTCTACGATGCGTCGGCTAGTTCCCGGCGCGTGCGACCCAGGCGTCGACGGCCTGCTCCCTGCCGCGTAGCTCGAGGCTCCGCCGCTGCAGGCCGTCCGTCTCCAGGCCCGCCGCGGCGGCCGCGTCCGTGCTGATCAGGATCTCGCCCGGCTGGGCGAGGCCCGTCAACCGCGCGGTCGTGTTGACCGTGTCGCCGAGGGCCGTGAAGTCGCGGGCGTCGCCCTCGCCGACGCTGCCGACGAAGGAGGTGCCGGTGTGGACGCCGGCGCCGACCGGAATCCACGGCTCAGGCCCGTCGTTGCCGGTCTGCTCGAGCAAGCCTCGCGCCGCCGCGATCGCGGCCGCCGCGTGATCGCTGCCGACAAAACCGGGGATGAAGAGCGCCACCGCCGCGTCGCCGACGAACTTGTCGACGATGCCGTCGCGCTCGTCGATCACGTCCGCCGCCGCGCCGTAGAAGCGCGCCATCAGGCGGGAGAACTCCTCCGGCGCCATCATCTCGGCCATGCTTGTCGAGCCGCGCACGTCCGCGAACAGCACGGAGATCTCGACCTCCGCCCCTCCTGGATGCTTGATCATCGCGCGCAGGCACCACTTGCACAGACGGCGGTTCAGCGGCGAGGGGCCGTAGGCAAGGGCGCGCATGAGCACGCCGCCGGGGCCGCGAAACGGCGCGTTGCAGAGCTTGCACCGCGGCGGCGACGGCAGCACGCCCCACATCCGCCGCATGCGGTGGAGCCGCGGGTAGTCGCCCATCAGCATCTGACGCCACATCTCATCGACGGACAGCTTGGCCATACCGCGGAAGCTATACGCGACGCGCAATCCCCCGTTCGGGGGAGGGCAGGGCGCCCGGCCGTGACGACCACCATTGTGGCCCGGCAGTTCGGGTCGCCACCTGCGCGAAAGGATCGACCCTTTGATCACGATTCGTTTGCCTCGCAAGCTCTTCTTCGTTCTCGCGGCGATCGGCGCCCTCGTCGTGACCGGCATCCTCTTCGCCGCCTGGAGCACGGGCGGCAGCGGTAACGGCTACGCCAAGGCCGGCACGGCCTCGGCTCTGACGCTCAGCGACGCTTCGGCCTCCACGACCGCTGATCTCTACCCGGGCGCGACGGGCAGCGCCGTCGTCAAGATCACGAACCCGAACCCGTTCTCCGTTCGCATTACCGCCATCTCGAAGCAGGCGGCCGGCACGATCACGTCCGACAAGGGCGCTGCCTGCAACGCCTCGACGGGTGTGACGTTCACCAACCAGAGCGGGTTGACGCTCGATCTGGCAGCCGGGGCGACGAGCACGTTCACGCTCTCGGGCGCCGTGAGCATGAGCAACGCCTCCGACAACAGCTGCCAGGGCGCGGTCTTCACGATCCCGGTCGACCTCACCGCGATCAGCCAGTAACTCCAGGGGAGCTCCGCGATGCGGTGGTTCCTCGTCATCTGCGTCGCCGTCGCCGTCGGGTTCCCCGGGGGCGCGGCGGCGGGGTGGTCGCTCACCGGACCCGGCTCCGGGACCGCGAAGGCCAAGACACTCGGCTCCGGGAACGTGCCGACGGTCTCGAAGAGCGGCCGCAAGGTAACCGTCAGCTGGACGGCCAGCTCGTACACGAACGGCGGAGCACCGGCCGGCTACCTCGTCAACCGCTACGACGCCTCCACCGGAGTCGTCCAGACGATCGGTGCGAACTGCACCGGCACGATCACCGGGCTGACGTGCACCGAGAACAACGTCCCATTCGGTTCGTGGAAGTACACCGTCACGGCGACGACCGCGAACTGGCGCGGGCCTGAGAGCGCCAAGAGCGCGACGGTAACGGTGTGAGCGGCCTCGGCCTCTCGGCGCTGGCCGCAGTCGCCGCGACAGCCGCTGCGTTGACCGGCGCGGCCGCGACGGGCTCACTCGCCAGCGGCCACGGCGCGGCTCTGGCCGGCTTCACGCTGCGCGGCCACGTGAGCGGGCTCTATCCCGGAGCCCGCAGGTCGCTCGTGATCGCCGTGCACAACCCGGGCCGGCGCCCCCTGCGCGTCCGGTCGATCAGCACGAGCGTGCGGCCCGCGCGCCGCGGATGCGGCGCCGAGAACGTGCGCGTCGCACGCTTTCGCGGCCGACTGCGCGTCGGCCCGGGCGCGACGCGCCGCGTCAGGGTGACGGCGCGCATGCCGCTCAGCAGCCCGACGGCGTGCCAGGGCGCGGTGTTCCCGCTGGTCTTCCACGGCCGCGCAACGCGCTGACGCGGAAGGCCCGGGTAGGTTGCCCGGGTGTGAACCGGTCCGCCCTCAACGGCCAGGCTCTCAGCGCGACGGTCCACTGCCTGACCGGGTGCGTCATCGGCGAAGTGCTCGGAATGGTGATCGCCACCGCTGTGGGACTCGGGAATGCGCCCTCGATCGCACTCGCGGTCGCGCTCGCGTTCGTGTTCGGCTACGCGCTCACGATCTGGCCGGTGTTGCGCGCCGGCTTGTCGTTCCGTAAGGCGACCGGTGTCGCGCTCGCCTCCGACACGGTCTCGATCGTGATCATGGAGGCAATCGACAACGCCTTCGTCCTGGTCGTCCCGGGAGCGATCGCCGCCGGCCTGGGTGACGCGAAGTTCTGGTGGAGCATCGCCCTCGGCTTCGCGATCGCGTTCGGACCGGCCTTCCTCGCCAACCGGGCCCTGATCTCGAGAGGCCGAGGGCACGCGGTAGCCGCGCCGTATCACCACGCAGGCCACGAAGAACAACACGCGGCCTAGAGCCCTGTCGATCCGGTCGCTTACGACGCGATCGCGTTGCTGACCTGCGTGACCGCGTTCTGGATGGCGGTGCCAAGGCCCGTCATGGTGATCGCCAGCATCACCGCCACGATGACGGCGGCCAGGATCAGCGCGTACTCGACGAAGGTCTGACCCTCGTCGCTCTCGAGCCGACCCTTGAGCACGGTCGCCCAAGCAGTGAGGCGATCCATCGAGACTTCTCCTCCCTTATCCCCCTGCGCGGACGACCGTCGCCGTTGCACTTGGGAGTCAGTATTGGTCGGCTCACGTCTGCCCGGATCGCCCGTGTGGCTGGTTCGAGCCAGCCATCCGGCTGATGTGGGCCAGCGGCTTCAAACCTAGCCATTTGGCTCGTTGACCGGCTGCGGCCCCAGTAGTACGGTCGCGGGCCTGCGGCCTTGCGCCGAAGAGGCGCACTAGCGAAAGGGGAGAGACATGCGGCGGACGAAGTCGTTGTTCGCGGTTGGATGCTGCGCAGCAGCGCTCGCGGCTCTGAGTGCCGGACCGGCTCTGGCCGGTGAGGTGACCGGAAGCGGCAAGAACGTCGATCAGAATCAAGGTAAGTCGTGGTGCTCCTTTTCGGGACTGAATGACGACCCTGGTGCCCCGCTCGACGGCAGCGGCCCTAACGGCCCCGGAGGGAGATCGCAATCCTTCGGCCAGGAGAACAAGCTGGGTCTCGCTGATCCGCACGAGCTGAATCCCGGCGTGGCCTGCAACCCCAACCGAACCTTCCTTCCTCCTCAGCCGAACAGGACCAAGTAGCTCGACCGGCCGCGGCACTCGCCGTCGGAGCCAGTCGCGCCCGTTGCCGAAGAGGCCGCCGTAGCGGCCACTTCGGCGCTGGGCTCGGTCGGCCCGGGGAACCACGGGCCGCAGCCGCGACCGACACGGCGGGGCGCGGCTTACAGACGCCCGCAGCGATACGGAAACCCTCGAAAGTCGTCATGCCCGCGGAGCGGGCGGACTTTCGAGGGTGACAGGGGCGGCAGGACTCGAACCTGCAACCCCCGGTTTTGGAGACCGGTGCTCTGCCAGTTGAGCTACGCCCCTAGGGATTGCCGCTCGATTGTAGCCGTGGCCCCTCTAAGGTCCGGCCATGGCTCCGCCGCCTCCCCGGCCCGCGCTCGGGGCGCTCTTTCTCGTGCTCGCGATCGCCTTCGGCGGCATCGCCGCCGCGACCGTGGAGGCCGTGGACAGCGAGCCGGGCCTCGTCGTGGTGGTCATCGCCGCAGGCGCGATCGGCCTTTGGCTCCTGACCCTCGCCGTCCGCAACCTGCGCAGATCGCGCTCCTGAGGCGCCGCAAACAGGTGCCAACGGGCCAAGGTCGTATTCTCTGCCCGTGCCGGTGGACGACACACAGGCCCTCTGGCGGGAATACCGCAAGACGAAGGACCAGGCCGTCCGCGACCGGCTGATCCTCACCTACGCGCCGCTCGTTAAGTACGTCGCGGGCCGACTCGGCAGCGGCCTGCCCGCGCACGTCGACGAGAACGACCTCGTCTCCTACGGCCTCCTGGGCCTGATCGGGGCGATCGAGCGCTTCGACCCCGACCGCGACATCAAGTTCGAGACGTACGCGATCGCGCGCATCAAGGGCTCGATCATCGACGAGCTCCGCGCGCTTGACTGGGTACCGCGCTCGGTCCGTTCCCGGGCCCGCGACATCGAGCGGGCGATCGGCGAGCTCGAACGCAAGCTCCACCGAGCGCCCACCGACGAGGAGATCGCGGAGAAGCTCGGCCTCTCAACAGACGAGCTCGACGAGAGCCTGTCCGAGATCGGCCGCTCCTCGATCGCCGCCCTCGACGAGCTCTGGACGGTCTCTTCGAGCGGCGGCGACCAGGTCGCGCTGATCGACACGATCGAAGACACGCAGGGGCCCGAGCCTCAGGCCGAGCTCGCGCAGACGGAGCTGAAGGAAGCTCTGGGCGAGGCGATCGCTCGCCTGCCCGAGCGCGAGAAGCTCGTCGTCACGCTCTACTACTACGAGGAGCTGACCCTGCGCGAGATCGGCGAGGTGCTCGGCGTGACCGAGTCACGCGTCTCGCAGCTGCACACGAAGGCGATTCTCCGCCTGAAGGCGCGCCTCGCCGGATCGACCGCGCGCGAGCCGCTCGGCCGCTAGGCCGTCAGGCACCAAACTGATACGTTTCGAAGCCACCGCATGTCGTTTTCTTGGCACATGCAGGGATTGCGCTCCGGGAGCGCAACGGGGTCAACTGCAGCGGCCGTGACCGCTGCGCAGAGAAAGGACGTGGGAGAGTGAAGCACCGCAGACTGTTAGTCCTCGCGGGAGTCGTCGGCGCGATCGCGCTCGTCGCCTCCCTCAGCGTCGCGGCGGCGAACAGCAACAAACCGACGCGAACGCACAACGCCACGGCGGTCGTTGCGCCGAAGGTGCCGAATGCGAAGGCGATCAAGAAGAAGTACGGCGGGCAGAAGATCACCTTCGTCGGCGACTCGGTCGGAGACGGCCACATCCGCGACTCGAAGCTCGCCAAGCGGTTCACGAAGGACACGGGCATCAAGGTGAACGTCGTGCCGCACCCGGCGGCCTCGGACCAGTCGTACTCGCAGCTCGTGCGGGCGTTCTCGCAGAAGTCGTCGTCGATCGACGTGGCGATGATCGACGTCGTCTGGCCGGGCGCCTTCGCGCCGTACCTGGTCAACCTCAAGCCGAAGCTCGGGAAGCAGTCCAAGCTTCACATCCAGAGCATCGTGCAGAACGACACCATCGGCGGGAAGCTGGTGGCGATGCCGTGGTTCGGTGACTACGGGATCCTCTACTACCGCACCGACCTGCTGAAGAAGTACGGCTACAAGGCTCCGCCGAAGACCTGGGCCGACCTCTTCAAGATGGCGAGGAAGATCCAGACCGGCGAGCAGAAGACGAACAAGAACTTCTACGGCTTCGTCTTCCAGGGCAACGCGTACGAGGGCCTGACTTGCAACACGCTCGAGTGGGTCGCGTCAGCCGGCGGTGGCACGCTGATCTCCGGCGGCAAGGCCACGATCGACAACCCGAAGGCGCGGACGATCCTCGACGCGATGCGCGCGCAGATCGGCAAGACCACGCCTCGCGGAGTGACCTCCTACCAGGAGGACCAGACCGAGCACGCGTTCGACGATGGCAACGCGGCCTTCGCACGCAACTGGCCGTACCAGTACGGGATCGGCGCCGGTGCCGGCTCGAAGGTGAAGGGCAAGTTCAACGTGACGGTGCTGCCGCACGGGAACGCCGGCAAGTCCGTGGGCACCGTCGGCGGTTGGCAGCTCGCGGTCTCGAAGTTCTCGAAGCACAAGGACGCCGCGATCGAGTTCGTCCGCTACATGACGAGCCCGGCGGTCGAGAAGTTCGACGCGATCACGAACTCCAACGTCCCGACGATCGTGTCGGTGGCGAAGAACAAGGCGGTCGTGAAGGCCAACCCGTACCTTAAGCCCGCGATCGCGAGCGTTCCGCGCGTGACGCGGCCGGCGAAGTTCCTGAAGACGCATTACAACGAGGCGACGAAGGTCATCTACCAGGGGGTCAACCAGATCCTCAACGGCACGCCGGCGAAGAACGTCTTGCCGGGGGTCGAGTCGAAGCTCAACCAGATCATCAAGTAGCAACCTAGGTCGAGACGAGGGAGGATGGCACCTGTCATCCTCCCTCGGTCTTTCGCGTGAGCACGGTAGCCACCCCAGCACCCGCTCCCCGCCGCCGACGTCGCCGGACGAAGCTTCAGCGCCGGCAGACGCGCATCGGCTGGCTCCTCTTGCTGCCGGCCCTCGCGGTCGTCGGCTTCGTGGCGATCTACCCGCTCGGCAAGACCGTCTACCAGAGCTTCACGAACCAGGAGTTCCTGGCGGGGCTCGAGCCGACGAAGTGGGTCGGGCTCGAGAACTACCGCACCCTCTGGCACGACCCGATCTTCCATCACGCGATCTGGGTGACGATCAAGTTCACCTTAATCACGGTCTCCTTCGAGTTCGTGCTGGGGCTGATCATCGCGCTCGTCGTCAACTCGAGCTTCAAGGGGCGCGGCGTCATGCGCGCCGTAATGCTCGTCCCCTGGGCGATCCCGACCGTGGTCGCGGCGAGGATGTGGCAGTGGATGCTCGACGACGTGTTCGGCGTCGTCAACGACATCCTCGTCAGGCTTCACATCATCTCGCACCCGCACGCCTGGATCTCCGATCCGGCCACGTCGCTCGCGTCGGTCAGCGCGGTCGACATCTGGAAGACCACGCCGTTCGTCGCGCTGCTCCTGCTCGCGGGACTGCAGGTGATTCCCAATGATCTCTACGAAGCCGCCAGCGTCGACGGAGCGAGCCCTCTCCAGCAGTTCTGGCGCATCACGCTGCCGCTGCTGAAGCCGGCGATCTTCGTCACGCTGATCTTCCGGACGCTCGACGCGCTGCGCGTCTTCGACGTCTTCAACGTCTTCTTCGGCAACCGGCAGGACACGCAGACGATGGCGATCTACGCCCAGAGCACGATCGTCGGTGACGGCCATGTCGGATACGGGGCTGCGATCAGCGTCGCGATCTTCCTGATCATCTCGATGTTCGTCGTCATCTACATGGCCGTGATGCGGGTGGCCGAGGAATGAGCACCGCCGCCGAGACCGAGGCCGCACGAGCGCCTGCACGGCCCGTCAGCCGGGCGCGGGCGTTCCGGCGAACCCCGGTCGGTCGCGTCCTGATCAAGATCCCATTCTGGATCCTGATCCTGGCGATCTTCGTCTACGCCCTGTTCCCGTTCTACTGGGCGCTGCGCTCGGCCTTCATGCCGGCGTCGCAGCTCTTCACCACGCCCATCAAGTACTGGCCGACCGATCCGACCTGGCAGAACTTCAGCGAGGTGTTGAACTCGAGCTTCTTCAGGCACGCGCTGCTCAACTCGACGATTGTCGCCGGCTCCGTCACGCTGATCTCGCTCGCGGTCGGCTCGCTGGCCGCGTACGCGCTCGGCCGCTTCCACTTCCACGGCCGGACCTTCGTGCTGTACCTGATGCTCTCGATGACGATCTTCCCGCAGATAGCGATCCTCGGTGCGCTCTACACGATGATCAGCAACTTCCACCTCTACGACAAGCTGGGCGCGCTCGTGCTCACCTACATGATCTTCACGCTGCCGTTCACCGTCTGGGTGCTGACGAGCTTCATGCGCGCGCTCCCGGGCGACCTCGAGGAGGCGGCGTACGTAGACGGCGCGACGCCGCTCCAGGTCTTCTACAAGGTGCTGCTGCCGCTGATCGCGCCGGGCCTCGTGACGACGGGGCTGCTCGCGTTCATCGCCGCCTGGAACGAGTACCTCTACGCGGTCTCGTTCATCCAGACGCCGTCGCACTACACCGTGCCGGTCGCGATCGTGTCGTTCACGCCGAAGGGCGGTAACGCCTTCCAGGTGCCGTGGGGTCAGATCATGGCGGCGACCGTGGTGGTGACGCTGCCGCTGATCGTGGCGACGCTCATCCTGCAGAAGCGCATCCTCGCCGGCCTGACCGCGGGTGCGGTCAAGGGCTAGTTCCTTCTAGATCGCGTCCCGCGTCTCGCGGTCGAAGAAGTAGAGGCGGCTGGTGTCGACCGCCAGCTCGACCTCGTTGCCGACGGCGATCCGCGTGCGAGGGCTGACCCGGGCGACGAGGTGCGTCGTTGCCTCGCCGGCCTCCTCGTCACCGAGCTGGACCTCGGCGTCCTCTCCCGCGTCGGCGGCGGCCGCGCTCGAGACCACCTTCGTCGCCTCGGTCCCGAAGTAGACGAGCACCTCCGACCCGAGCGGCTCCGTCAGGTCGGCGGAGACCTTCATGCGGCGATCCGGCGGCGTGTCCGGCTCGAGGCTCGCGTCCTCGAAGTCCTCGGGGCGGATGCCGAGCATCACCGTGCGGCCGACGTAGTTCTTCAGGCCCGACCGGTTGCGGACGGCCTGCTCGTCGACCGTCAGGCGGTGGCCGCCGAAGTCGACCATGAGGTTTCCGTTCGCGCTCTCGAGCTCCGCCTCGACGAGGTTGATCGAGGGTGAGCCGATGAAGCCGGCGACGAACTCGTTGACGGGGTTGTCGTACAGCACCTGCGGGGTGTCGACCTGCAGCAGGTGGCCGGCGTTCATGACCGAGACGCGGTCGCCCATCGTCATCGCCTCGACCTGGTCGTGGGTGACGTAGATCGTGGTCACGCCCAGCCGGCGCTGCAGCTGGTGGATCTCGGCCCGCATCTGGACGCGGAGCTTCGCGTCCAGGTTCGAGAGCGGCTCGTCCATCAGGTACGCCTGCGGCTCCCGCACGATCGCGCGGCCCATCGCCACGCGCTGGCGCTGGCCGCCCGAGAGGGCCCGCGGCTTGCGCTTCAGGAACTCCTCGATCTGCAGGATCTTCGCAGCGCGCTGAACGCGCTCCTTGACCTCGTTCTTCGGCAGCTTGCGCAGCTTGAGCCCAAAGGCGAGGTTCTGCTCGACCGACATGTGCGGGTAGAGCGCGTAGCTCTGGAAGACCATCGCCACGTCGCGGTCCTTCGGCGTCAGGTCGTTGACGACGCGGTCGCCGATCCGGATCTCGCCCTCGCTGATCTCCTCGAGCCCGGCGAGCATCCGCAGGGCGGTCGTCTTGCCGCACCCGGAGGGGCCGACGAGCACCATCAGCTCGCCGTCCCCGATGTCGAGGTCGAAGTCATGAACCGCCCGGGTCCCGTCGGGATACACCTTCGCGACGGAGTCGTACGCGATCTCTGCCATCGCTCTCTGCATTCTGTCATGGCAGGTCAAAGACCGGAGCTAAGATCCGGGACCGCCTGTTCCCGCGCACCGAGGAGGAGCCTCAGCCGATGCCAACCGAGCCCGGAAAGATTCGCAACGTCGCCGTCACCGGCCACCGCGGGACCGGCAAGACGTCGCTGGTCGAGGCGATGCTCTTCCAGGCCGGAGCCGTCAACCGCCTCGGCACCGTCGAGGCCGGCACGACCACCTCGGACTGGGACGAGGACGAGCAGCGCCGGCAGATGTCGCTGGCCGCCTCGCTCTGCCACCTGGAGTGGCAGGGGCGGAAGATCAACCTGATCGACACCCCCGGCGACGCGGGCTTTGCGGGGGACACGGTCGCCGCCCTGCGCGTGGTCGAGGGCGCCCTGGTGGTGGCGAGCGCCGTCATGGGCGTCGAGGTGCAGACGAGCCGCGTCTGGGGCCGTGCCGAGTCGCTCCAGCTGCCGCGCGTCGTCTTCGTCAACATGCTCGACCGCGAGCGGGCGGACTTCTACCGCGCGCTCGAGCAGTTCCGCTCGCAGCTGTCCGAGCGCTGCGTCGCCGTGCACCTCCCGAGCGGCAGCGAGCACGAGCTGACGGGCATCGTCGACCTGCTGCACATGACGGCGTACGCGAGCCCCGAGGGCGAGCGCGAGAGCGGCCCGATGGAGATCCCGGAGGAGCTCCACGACACGGTCGAGACCTATCGCACCCAGCTGCTCGACTCCGTGGTCGAGACCGACGAGGGACTGATGGAGCGCTACCTCGAGGGCGAGGAGCTCGGCACGGACGAGGTCGCGCACGCCCTCAAGGACGCCGTCACGCGAGGCGAGCTGTTCCCGGTCGCGTGCGGGGTGGCGACGAAGAACCTCGGCACGACTGCGCTGCTCGACCTGCTCGTCGAGGGCGTCCCCTCTCCTGCCAAGCGCCCCGCCTCGATCGACATCGACGGCGCCGGGACGGCCGCGTTCGTGTTCAAGACGGTGGCTGACCCGTTCGCGGGCCGGATCAACCTCTTCCGCGTCGTCGCCGGCACGCTCGGCTCCGACTCGACGGTCGTCAACGCCCGCTCGCGCGCCAAGGAGCGGATCGGACAGCTGCTCGCGCTGCAGGGCAAGGAGCACGAGCAGGCGAAGGAGTTCGGCCCCGGCGACATCGGCGCCGTCGCGAAGCTGAAGGAGACGACGACGGGCGACCTGCTGCTCGACGGCGAGCGCCAGCTTGAGTTGCCGAGGCTCGACTTCCCCGAGCCCGTGATGAGCTTCGCCGTGACCCCGAAAGCCAAGGGCGACGAGGAGAAGGTCGCATCCTCCCTGCGCCGCCTTGCCGAGGAGGACCCGACCCTGGTGCTCCGGCGCGACCCGCAGACGGGCGACCAGCTGCTCTCCGGAATGAGCCAGATGCACGTCGAGGTGGCGGTCGAGCGGCTGAAGAACCGCTTCGGCGTGGACGTCGACCTGCAGCAGCCGCACGTGCCGTATCTCGAGACGATCCGCAAGGAAGCGCGCGCAAGGCACCGCTACAAGAAGCAGACTGGCGGGCGCGGGCAGTTCGGCGACGCGGAGATCGTGATCGAGCCGCTCCCCGAGCGCGAGGGCTACGAGTTCGTCGACGAGATCGTCGGCGGCGTGATCCCGCAGAACTTCCGGCCTGCGGTCGACAAGGGCATCCAGGAGGCGATGCAGCACGGCGAGCTCGCCGGCGCGCCGGTGCAGGGCGTGCGCGTGCGGCTTGTCGACGGCCAGCAGCACTCGGTCGACTCGTCGGAGATGGCGTTCAAGATCGCCGGCTCGATGGCCTTCAAGGAGGCCTTTCAGAAGGCCGACCCGGTGCTGCTCGAGCCGATCATGGAGCTCGAGGTCAGCGTCCCCGACGACGCCGTCGGCGCGGTGAACGGCGACCTCAACTCACGCCGCGGCCGGCTGCAGGGCATGGAGCCGGCGGCCGGCATGACCACCATCAAGGCCGAGGTGCCGATGGCCGAGATCCTCACGTACTCGCAGGCGCTGACATCGCTTACCGGCGGCCGGGGGGACTACAGCATGCACTTCCTGCGCTACGAGGAAGTTCCCTCGCACATCGCGCAGAAGGTGATCGACGAGACCAAGAAGGAGCTCGAAGAAGCCAGGGTCTGAGCCTTCCGAGGCTGCCCCTCCTGGGCCAAGGCGCCCGCTTGTCGGCGCCGTCGTCAGGAACCGTGGGCTCAGCCCGCGGTTCCGTCTGCGCCGCTGCCCCGGGGCGCGTCGAGATGACAGAGACGCGCTAAAGTCCCGCGGTGCGCATCACGCGGCAGGCAGTCACTGCGCTGCACACGTGTGCGATCTGCGAGCGGACGCTGCTCGTCGGCGAGCGCGCGTTCCGCTACTCGCCCGACGGCGAGGGCTTCGTCGACGTCTGCGCTCTCTGCCAGGAGACGGCGCTCGACCACGGCTGGATCAAGGAGGGCAGCCCGACCTCGCCGGTCGTCGCGGAACGGCGGCGGAGGCGCCGCGGGCTGAGCGCGATCTTCGAGTCGCGCAAGCCGGCGGTCGAGCCGGTCGTCGACGAGCCGATCCTGAGGCGGCTCTCGCAGCGCGAGCTGGCGATGGTCGAGGCGTCCGACCTTTTCAACGAGAGCGCCTTCCGCCGCACGATCGCGGGGATCGCGAAGAGCCTCGGCGCGCCGAAGGCCTCGATCGTGCCGCTGTCGGGCACGAGCTCCGAGGTCGTGCTGACGGTCGCGTGGGACATCTCGTGGTACCAGTACCGCATCACCCCGGACCCCGGGCAGCCCGGGCGCCTGGCCGAGCGAGGCCAGGACCCGCGCGAGGTGGACGCGATGTTCACGGGGTGGAACGCGAAGCTCACGCCCGACGGGCGGATCGCTCCGGACATCTCGCCTGTCTAGCGCCCGGCCGGGCCGTCCCTACAATCCGAAGCAGGATGATCTACTGCGTGATCCCGCGCGAGCTGGAAGACGAGCTCTACGACAAGATGGTCGAGTACTACAAGGACAACCCGAACGTGACCGTCATCGTTGACCGCCGCGAGGGGGAGGACCGGCGCAAGGGCCGCGCGTTCGGGGGCAAGCGCGAGATCCGCGACCGTCGCCGCGCCCGGGCAACGGGCACCTTTCCGAGCACGGATTCACCCGACGACGCCTAGGTAGTATCCGCCGCCGTGGCGACGGCGACCAAGAGCTTCAAGAACTTCATCGGCGGCGAGTGGGTCGACGCCGCCTCCGGCGAGACCTTCGAGACGACGAGCCCGGCGAACGGCGAGACGCTCGGGGTCTTCCCGCGCTCGAGCGCCGAGGACGTCGACCGCGCGGTCGAGGCCGCCAAGACTGCGTTCGAGGACTGGCGGCTCGTGCCGGCGCCGAGGCGCGGCGAGATCCTCTTCCGCTTCGCCCAGCTGCTCGCCGAGCAGAAGGACGAGCTCGCCCAGCTGATGGCGCGCGAGATGGGGAAGGTGCTCCCCGAGGCCGCCGGCGACGTCCAGGAAGCGATCGACATGAGCTTCTACATGGGCGGGGAGGGCCGGCGCCTCTTCGGCCAGACCACGCCTAGCGAGCTGCGCGACAAGTTCAACATGAGCGTGCGCCAGCCGATCGGCGTCGTAGGCGTGATCACGCCGTGGAACTTCCCGATCGCGATCCCGTCCTGGAAGATCGCGCCCGCGCTCGTCTGCGGCAACACGGTCGTCTTCAAGCCGGCCACGGACACCCCGCTGGTGGGCGAGCGATTCGTCGAGCTCCTCGTCGAGGCCGGCGTTCCCGCGGGCGTGGTCAATCTCGTCCACGGCGGCGGGGGCGCGGTCGGCGACCGGCTCGTGCGCCATCCGGACGTGCCCGTGATCACGCTCACCGGCTCGCGGGAGACCGGAGTCGAGGTGATGCGGAACGCCGCGGAGAACCTCAAGCACGTCCACCTCGAGCTCGGGGGCAAGAACGCGATCATCGTCCTCGACGACGCAGACCTCGACCTCGCCGTCGAGGGGATCATCTGGTCGGCCTTCGGCACCTCCGGCCAGCGCTGCACGGCGGCGTCGCGTGTGATCGTGCAGGAGGGCGCCTACGAGGAGCTGCAGAAGCGGCTCGTCGCGGCCGCGGAGAAGCTCCGCCTCGGGCCCGGCTGGGAGGAGGGCGTCGACGTCGGCCCCGTGATCAACAAGGGCGCCCTCGAGACGATTCACTCGTACACGGAGATCGGCGTGGACGAAGGAGCCAAGCTGCTGACCGGCGGCGAGGTCGCGGGCGGCGACGGGCTCGGCGACGGCAACTTCTA
>JBKPFI010000169.1:0-16619 GCA_046728775.1 Actinomycetota bacterium
CCGAGGATGTTGATCGTGAAGGCGAAGACGGGAACGAGCAGCATCCACGACGAAACCTCGGCGATCGTCTTGAGCCAGGACGGTGTCGGCGATTGCAGGATGTGGTGATCGCCGACGCCCGTGTAGAAGAACGCCATCCCCCAGAAGCTGACGAGCGAGAGCGTGTAGCTGTACAGCGGCGTGTTGGTGACGCGCGGGACGATGTAGTACGTCAGCGCGAGCAGCATCGGGGTCAGCCAGAGCCCGAAGAGGTTGTGTGCGTACCACCAGTTGAGGATCGCGTCCGAGAGGCTGCTCGAGAGCGCGCCGGAAGTTGCTCCCCAGACGTTGCCGGGGTTCCAGATCACGTTCCCGATCGCGTAGTCCGCCGCCAGCCAGAGCGGGCTCGCGATGAAGAACCAGACCGAGACGTAGATCGGCCGGATCGTGCGGATCGCGACCGTGGCCAGGATGTTGACCACGTTCGCCGACCAGATCACGAGCAGCGCGATGTCGATCGGCCAGATGAACTCGGCGTACTCGCGGCCCTGGCTGTGCCCGGTCAGGAGGCCGATCACACCGAGCAGGTACATCGCGTTCCACGCCCAGGCGCAGACGACCCCGAGGCGTTCGCTCCACATCCCGCGCGTACCGACGAGCCGCGGGAGCATGTAGAAGAGGGCGCCGAAGTACATCATCGAGAGCCAGGCGAGGATCACCCCGTTGACGTGCGAGGGCCGGACGCGGCTGAACGAGAGCCAGGAGATCCCGCCGAAGGCCTCGGGCGTGACGAACTCGGTCGCGAGGACGAGCCCGAACAGGTCGACGACCGTCAGCCAGATGATCGACGAGAGGATCCAGTGTCGCGCGGCCTGGTCCGGGAACGGCGAGGGCAGGCGCGCCCTCGTGGTAAGCGGCGCAGGGGCCTCTGCGGTGATCGTTCCGACCTGCGGCGGCTCGCGCTCGACGATCCGCTCACCCATCGCTGCCGACCTTACGGTGCGCCGCCGGCCAAGACCGCGCAGATGACGAAAATGTCATCGCCTGGTCATTCCCAGGTCATTTCCGCTGCGTTAGGGTCCGATCGGCTTTCGATGAACATCCTGGTCATCGAAGACGAGCCGCGGATCCTGGCGTTCCTCTCTCGCGGCCTCGCGGCAGAGGGCTTCGCCGTGGACGGCGCCGGCGACGGGGCTGACGGCCTGGCCCGCGCGCTGGCCGAACGCTACGACCTCGTCCTGCTCGACCTACTGCTCCCGGGGTTGGACGGGCTGGCGGTCCTGCGCGAGCTGCAGAGGCGCCGGCCCGAACTGCCGGTCCTGATCGTCTCGGCCCGCGGCGACCTGGAGACGAAGCTCCGAGGCTTCGGCCTCGGCGCCTGCGACTACGTTCCGAAGCCGTTCTCGTTCGACGAGCTGCTTGCGCGTGTGCGCGCCCAGCTCCGGCGCAGGAGCCACGGCGGCGACGGGACGCTGGTCGCAGCGGGGGACCTGATCCTCGACGTGGCGCGCCGGCAGGCGCGGCTGGGCGATGTGGTCGCGGAGCTGTCGGACCGCGAGTTCCGGCTTCTCCACCACCTCGTGCGCCACCAGGGGGAGGTCGTGAGTCGCGAGCGGCTCCTCTCCGAGGTCTGGGGCTATCACTTCGACCCGAGGTCGAACGTGGTCGAGGTGTGCGTCCGGCGGCTACGCAAGAAGCTCGGCGCGGAGGCGCCGATCGAGACGGTGCGGCATGGCGGCTATCGGCTCACCGCAGCAGCCTAGAACTGCGCCCTGGATCGAGATCGCGTGGTTCGCCTTCGCGGGTGCGAACCTCGTCGCGATGGGGCTCTTCCCGAACTGGGAGACGGTTCCGTTCCACTTCATCTGGATCAGCCTGACCCTCGTCTACGGCTTCCGGGTCTGGAGCCCCGCGCCGACGGGGCTCGTGCTCGGGCTCGTCATCCTCGCAACCGGCAGCCTGATCCTCGAGGATGCCTTCAGCGGCGACCAGCTCTGGGGCGAGCTCTTCGAGGTTCCGTTGATGTCCGCGATGTTCCGGGCCATGGTCTGGCACGCCCGCAGGCGCCAGGATGCGGTGCGGCGCCTTCAGCGCGAGGTACGCGAGCGCGCGGCGCTGCTGGCGCAGCAAAAGCGGTTCCTGCACGACATCTCCCACGAGCTGCGCACGCCGGTGACGATCGCGCGGGGACACCTCGAGGTGCTCCAGCGGGTGGAGGGGAAACCGGGCCAGGAAGTCGAGGTCGCGCTCGACGAGCTCGGCCGCATCGAGCACATCCTCGAGCGGCTGCTGCTCCTGGCGAGGTCGAACCAGCCCGACTTTGTCGTGCCCGCCGAGATCGACGCGGAGCACTTCCTCGAGGACGTCTTCATGCGGTGGTCGGAGGTCGTCCCACGCGGCTGGACGCTCGGCCGGCTCGCGCCGGGAAGGCTGCGCGCGGACCCCGACGCATTGCGAATCGCGCTCGACGCGCTGATCGAGAACGCCGTGAAAGCCACCGACCCGGCGGACTCGATCACGATCGGCTGCACCGGGGAGGCCGGCCGGCTCGCGATCGAGGTCGCGGACGAGGGCGGCGGCATCCCGCCCGAGGCGCTCGGACATATCTTCAACCGCTTCGCTCGGGCCGACTCGTCCCGCTCACGCGCGCGGGGAGGCGCCGGCCTCGGCCTCGCGATCGTCGACGCGATCGTGCGCGCTCACGGTGGAAGCTGCAGCGCCCGCAACTCAGCGGACGGGGCCGTGTTCACGCTGCGGTTCCCCGGGTTCGCGCCGAGCCCGGCCGCGGCCGTCGCGCAAACCTACAGCGGGCCCGAGGTGTCGCAGGCTCCCGGCTTGCCGCTCTCGTAGCCGATCGTGAACCAGTGCTGGCGCTGGCTCGAGGCGCCGTGCGTCCACGTCTCGGGGTTCACGCGACCCTGCGTCTGCTGCTGGATGCGATCGTCGCCGACGGCGGCCGCCGCGTCGAGGCCGTCCGCGATGTCCGCCTGCGTCACGTCGGCTAGGTAGCCGGTCTGCACGGCGTGGTTCGCCCAGACGCCGGCGAAGCAGTCGGCCTGGAGCTCGGTGCGAACCGACTGGCCCTGCGCGCCCGCGGCGCCGGAGCCGCCCTGGAGCCCGCCGAGGAGGTCCTGGACATGGTGTCCGTACTCGTGGGCGAGCACGTATGCCTGCGCGAACGGCCCGCCGGTCGCGCCGAAGCGTGTTCGGAGGTCGTCGAAGAAGCCGAGGTCGATGTAGACGTGCTTGTCGACCGGGCAGTAGAACGGGCCGACGTCGGCGGTCGCAGTACCGCAGCCGGTGTCGGTCGCGCCGTCGAAGAAGACGGTCCGGGAGATCGTGTAGTTGCGGCCGCTGTTTTGGAACTGCTGGTTCCAGTAGGCCTGGATGCTGTTGACGTAGCCGACGATGCGGCAGTCCTCGCGCGTGTTCGCCGCGGCGCCGCTCCTGCACTCCGAGCCGAGCTCGCTCGCCGGCGGCTGCGTTGCAACGGTCAACTCGTTGAGGTTGTCGAGCGGCCCGGAGAGCCCGCCGCCGTTCGTCAGCAGCGTGACTAGGAGGTAGATCACGAGCCCGGCGACGCCGAGGCCTCCGGCGCCGACCGTCACCCCGCCGCCGGGAAGCGCCATGCCTCCCGCACCGCGGCGGTCTTCGACCTGTGACGGATCGAGGGGGACGTTCTTGCGAAACCGCACGGGGGAATCCTCCCGCGCCTGGGGCCGGCACTAAACCTCGAAGATGGAGCCGACGGGACTCGAACCCGTGGCCTTCTGGCTGCCAGCCAGACGCTCTCCCAGCTGAGCTACGGCCCCTTGGGCGCGGATTGTAGCTAGGCGGTCGCCGAGACGAGCTCGACGCTCGGGACGTCGCCCCACAGCTCTTCGAGCCGGTAGTAGTCGCGCGACTCCGGCGTGAAGACGTGGAAGACCACGTCCAGGTAGTCGGCGACGATCCAACGACCCTCGGGCTCGCCGGCGACCGACCGCGGCAGCGAGCGCTCGTCGTGCTTCAGGCGTTCATGAACCTCGTCCCAGATCGCCTTCGTCTGCCGGGGGTTCTGGCCCGTCGCGAGCACGAAGAAGTCCGTGTAGCTGCACACGGGTCGCATGTCGAGAATGAGGACGTCCTGCGCCAGCTTCTCCTGGGCGAGGCCGGCGATGCGGCGGGCGTGTTCGAGTGGCGTCAGGGTCTCGTCAAGTCCTCTCGGGTTCGTTTTTAGTGTAGCCGCGGTAGAGGCCGGTCTCTGCGATCGCGGCGGCTACCGCGTCCGGCACGAGCCCCTCCAACGGCTCGCCGCGCGCCACTCGCGCCCTCACCTCGCTCGAGGAGACCGGCGGCGAGTCGAGCTCGAACGCGAGCACGCGGTCGCCGTAGCGCGCGAGGTCGGCGGGCGGGTAGCCGTTGCGCGTGCCCACGGCGAGCCGCACCCAGCGCAGCACCTCCTCGGGGTACTTCCAGGTCGGGAACGCCGCGCCCTCATCCGCGCCGACGACGAAGATCGCGTCGCCGAAGCGCCCGCCGCGGACAGCGTCAGCGGTGAACGCGTTCGGGTCGAGCACGACTTCCGCCGGCAGATCGGCGAAAGCGGCGTCGGCGAGGCGCAGGCGCGTCTCGGCGTCGGCCACGACCTCGCGGTGGCCCGGATCGGCGGCCACCAGCACGACCAGGCGATCGATCGGGAGCTGCGCCAGCGCTGCGCGCGCCAGCGCTACGTGGCCGTTCTGGGGAGGGTCGAAGGTGCCCCCCAGAATCCCGGTTACTGAAATTCGAGGACCTCGCCTTCGAGCTCGACCTCGTCACCTGTTTTCGCGCCGGCCTCGCGCAGCGCCACCTCCAGCTCCTCCTCGGAGGGCGCGCGCCCCGCGACGCGGAAGCCGCGGTCGGTGCGCAGGATGCGGAACCGCCGCCGCTCGGGCTTCGGCCGGTAGACGAGGAAGCGCGGCAGGCCTTTGTCGTCCACTCGAGGCGCTTCGGCCGGAGGGCAGAGCTCGAACAGCTCGCGCCGGAAGCGCTCGACGCCTTCGCCCGTAGCGGCGGAAAGCGCGAACACGCGGATTACCCGGGGGTCGTCCACCTCGAACCGCGGCGGCTCGGGGAGCAGGTCGATCTTGTTCAGGACGACGACCTGCGGCCGCTCGGCCAGTCCGGCGCCGTACTCCTCGAGCTCGTGGTCGATCGCCGCGAACGCCTCCGCCGGGTCGACGTGCGCCGCGTCGATCACGTGCAGGAGCAGCCGTGCGCGCTCGAGATGCGCGAGGAACTCGTGCCCGAGGCCGACGCCCTCACTCGCGCCCTCGATCAGCCCGGGCACGTCCGCCACGACGAGCTGGCGCTCGTCCGAGTCGACGGTGCCGAGCACGGGCTGGAGCGTCGTGAAGGGGTAGTCGGCGATCTTCGGCTTCGCGTTCGAGATCCGCGCGAGCAGTGACGACTTGCCCGCGTTCGGCAGCCCGACGAGCGCCGCGTCGGCGAGCAGCTTCAGTCTCAGCTCGTAGTCGGTTTCCTCGCCTGGAAGGCCCGTCTCGGCGAAGCGCGGAGCCTGGCGGGTCGGCGTCGCGAAGCGCCGGTTGCCGCGGCCGGCCTCCCCGCCGCGGGCGAGCACGACGCGGGCGCCGGGCGCGGCGAGGTCGGCCACGAGCTGCTCGTCCTCGTCGAGCACCTGCGTCCCAACCGGCACACGCAGCTCGACGTCGTCGCCGGATGCGCCGTGCCTGCCGCTGCCCCCGCCCTGGCCGCCCTTGCCGGCCTTGAACCACTGTCGGGCGCGGAACGCCGAGAGGTCGCGCAGGTCAGGGTCCGCGACGAGCACCACGTCGCCACCAGGGCCGCCGTCGCCGCCGTCCGGACCGCCCTTCGGCACGTGCTTCTCGCGGCGGAAGCTCAACGCCCCGTCCCCGCCGCGCCCGGCCTGCACGTGAATGCGGGCCCGGTCGTGGAACACGACGCGCTACTCGGTTACGGAGACGTAGCGGCGCTCGCCACTAGCCTTGAACGCGACCCGCCCGTCGCGCTTGGCGAAGATCGTGTCGTCGCGGCCGAGACCGGCGCCCGGGCCCGGGCGGAAGCGCGTGCCGCGCTGGCGCACGATGATCGTCCCCGCCGTGACGCCCTGGCCGTCGAAGACCTTGACGCCGAGCATCTTCGGGTTCGAGTCGCGGCCGTTCCGCGACGAGCCGAGTCCCTTCTTATGAGCCATGCCTAGTTCCTTCCCTTTGCCTCGAGCGCGGCAATCGCGCCCTTGCGGTTCGCGTGCGCGCGCTCGTACTCCAGCGCCGCCTCGACCTGCTCCGGCGACCAGCGGCCGGACTTCTGGTTGATGTCGGCGACGGTCATGTCCGCGTAACCCCGCGGCAGCTTCGCCGGTGCGGCCTCCGGCTCCTGCTTCTTCGCGGGCGTGCGGCGCTTCGCGGCGCCGCCGATCGACTCGATCTCGATCTGCGAGAGCTTCGCGCGGAAGCCGGTGTGGCGGCGGTAGCCGGTCTTCGGGCGGTACTTGCCGATCCGGACCTTCTCGCCCAGCTGCGAGCGCACGACCCGCGCGGTCACCTGCGTCTTCGGCCCGAGCTCGAACGCCCCGTCGCCCCCGAGCATCAGGACCTCCGGATGGAAGGTCTTCCCCTCGGCCGTCGGGACCCGGTCCACGAGCAGCCGCTCGCCCTCGCGGACGCGGTACTGCTTGCCGCCCAGTGAGATGATCGCGTAGCTCATGGCGTCAAAACGCGGGCTTGGCGCCCGCGGAAGCGCCCAGTCTAGCGGAGGGGCGCGCTACTCGGAGGGCGCGGAGCCGCTCTTCGCCGTCGTGGACTTGCGCCGCTTGCGGCCGCCGCGCGACCCTCGTCGCGTCTTCTTCTTCGGCTTGGGCTGCTCGCCGTCGGCCTGGGTCCCGTCGACCGTGGCCGCTTCGGCCACCGCCTCCTCGGCGGGCGGGCGCCCGAGGTCGGGATCCGGGAGGTGGATCTTCGGGCCTTCGCCGTTTCCGCCCGCCTCCGTGGCCGGCTCCTGCCCGTCCGCCCCCGCGGCCGCGGTTGCCGGCTTCTTGCGCCGGCGGCGCCCGCCGCGGGATCCGCGCCTCGTCTTCTTCTTCTTGGGCTGCTCGACGGCCTCGGTCTCGGCCTCGGGCTCGGCGACCGCCTCTGCCTCTGCCTCTGCCTCGGGCTCGGCCTCGGGCTCCGGCTCGGTCACTTCGACCTCAGCCTCGGCGCGGGCCTGCTTCTTCGCCGGCGGCTTGCGGGTCGGCTTCTCCGCCGCGCTCTCGGCGGTGATTGGCTCCTCCGCCGCCTTCGTCCTGCGCACGAGCGTCGCGTAGGCGGTCCCGTCGAGCACGCGCTCGATGCGCACCTTCGCGTTCTTGCCGACGAGCCCGGCCGCGTCGCCGACGCAGACCGTCACCCCGTCGAGCTTGCCGACGCCCGCGTTAACGTCGTGCAACCCCACCTCGCCGAGCTTCAGGTCGACCTGCTTCCCTTCGGTCAGCGGGCTCTCGTCCACGAGGCTCTCGACGGTGCCCTTGCCGAGCACCTCGAAGTGGCCGACGGGAACCTCCTCGCGCGCGACGAGCAGAAAGCGGCGCTTCGTGTCCTCCTCGATCGCCATCAGCCTGGCTGCTCCCGGCCCGATCAGCGTGCTCGCGACCTTCGCGTTCAGCTCCACCTTGAAGGCCTTCGTGCGGGGGGCGCTGGAAGCGAGGGTGCGCAGATGTCGCTCGACATCGACCGCGGCCGACGCCTCCGAGAGGACGACCCCGTCGCCCCCGCAGACCGTGCACTTGCGCGTGAGGATCTCGCGGGGGCCGTCGGTGACGTTCTGGCGCGTCATCTCGACGAGCCCGAGCGGCGAGATCTCGACCACGTACGTCTTCGTCCGGTCGCGCTCGAGCTCGGTCTTGAGCGCCGCTTCGACAGTTGCCCGGTTCTTCGGGTTCGCCATGTCGATGAAGTCGATGACGATGATCCCGCCGATGTCGCGCAGCCGCAGCTGGCGCACGACCTCCTTGACCGCCTCGAGGTTGTTCTTCGTGATCGTGTCCTCCAGTCGCGCTCCCGAGGAGCGCCCGCGCGAGCCGACGAAGCGGCCGGTGTTCACGTCGATGACCGTGAAGGCCTCCGCGTAGTCGAAGATCAGGTAGCCGCCGGACGGAAGGTCGACGCGGCGCGAGAGCGTGGAACGGATCTCGGCGTCGACGCCGGAGCTCTCCATCAACGGCGTCTTCTCGCGGTAGCGCACCACGCGGTCGGCCATGTGCGGCGAGGTCTTCTTCAGGTAGCCGACAACGCGCTTGTAGGTGCGCTCGTGGTCGACGACGGCGCGCTCGAAGTCGTCGGTGAAGAGGTCGCGGATCACGCGCAACGGCAGCTCGGCCTCCTGGTAGACGAGCGACGGCGGCTTCGCGCTCTTCGCGCGCGCCTCGATCGTCTTCCACAGGCGCTGCAGGAAGACGAGGTCGCGTTCGATGTCGTCGGCGGAGGCGCCCTCTGCCGCCGTGCGGACGATGACGCCGCCCTTCTTGACGTCGAGCCTCTTGACGATGTCGCGCAGACGGATGCGCTCGTCGTCTTCCAGCCGGCGCGAGACGCCGAGGCCCTCGCCGTGCGGGACGAAGACGACGAAACGGCCGGGGAGCGAGATCTCGGTCGTGAGGCGCGCACCCTTGGACTTCATCGGGTCCTTGACCGCCTGGACGAGCACCTCCTGGCCGCGGCTCAGCAGGTCCTGGATCTTGCGCCCGTGCGAGCGGCCCTCGAGCTCGGGCGCGATCACCTCGTCGACGAACAGGAAGCCGTTCTTCTCGAGGCCGATCTCGATGAACGCCGCCTCCATCCCGGGCAGGACGTTGTCGACGACGCCTTTGTAGATGTTGCCGGCGATCGAGCGGCGCTCCGGGCGCTCGAGGTAGGCCTCGGCGACCTTGTCGTCCTCGAGTACGGCGACGCGCTGCTCGCCGACCTCGACGGAGATCAGCAGCTCGCGCTTCGCGGGCGGGAGCGGCGGCCGGCGTTGCGGGACGCGGCGGCGCGGCGCCCGCTGCTTGCGCTGCGCGGTTGCCGGCCGGCGTTCTGGGCGCGACTCGTCCTTCTTGGTCTCGGGCTTCGTCTTGGGCTCGGCCTTGGCCTCGCTCGCGGCGGCGCCCGCGGCGGCGCCCGCGCCGGAGCCCGAGCGCTTTCGCCCTCGCCCTCCGCGGCTACCGCGTCGGCGCTTCTTTCGTGTCGGGTCGGTTGTGGCCGCCTCTGCGGGCGGCGCGGCTACGGTCTCGGCAGGTGGTGTGGGTGGCGCGTCCTCAACAGGGGCGCGCTCGTCGATAGACGGCTTGCGCCGCCTGAACCATCGAAGCAAGTGGAATCTCCTTTTCGGGCGCGCGCGCTGCGGTCGCCCACGTCGGCGGGGCGGAGCGCGCGCTGCAGCTCAGTACGAAAATCTGTCACGCCGACAAGGCTAGCAGCGCGATGCGTCGATGCCGCCGTGATTACGCGGCTGCCGCAGGGCGGAGCTTCGCGCGCTTCGTGCGGACGGCGCGCAGCCGCTGGCTGAGTCGAGCCCACGCCCACGGCTCGACCTCTCGGTAGCGCGGCTCGGTCTGACCCCGCGTCGCCTCGAGGTACTCGAACCAGGCGTCGGCCTCCTCGATGAGCAGCAGCTCCTCGGCTTCTTTTCGGGGGGCCATGGCGGAATGGTAGGACCCGGTGCGGACGGAATGCCCGGCCGACGCCGCGCAGTCTGCGGCGAGCCCTAATTGTTCACGCGCGCGCGCGTCCCCACCCGGGTGGGGAAGAAGAGGTTCCACCCGCCGCCCGCTCAGAGCGTACCGTCGAAAGCGTGCCGGGTCCGCAACGGGAGCGTGCCGCCTTCGTAGCAGTCGTTCCACACCACCCCCACGCCGCCAGGCGCGGCCGGCTAGCGGTAGGCCTTCGGCCTCGAGGCGCCGCGGATGTAGATCGCCTGCAGCACGCCCATCGCGAGCAGATTCGCGATCAGCGCAGAGCCGCCGACGCTCACGAACGGAAGCGGGATCCCCGTCACCGGCGCGACGCCGATGTTCATGCCGACGTTGACGAAGACCTGGAAGAGGAACGCGAACACGATCCCGCCCGCCACGATCGCAGAGAAGGCGTCGCAGGCGATCGCGATCACCTTCAGCCCTCTCCAGACGACGAGCAGGTAGAGCAGCAGGAGCACGGAGACGCCGATGAAGCCGCGCTGCTCGGCCAGCGAGGCGAAGGCGAAGTCCGTCGCGTGCTCGGGCAGGAAGTTGAGGTTCGTCTGCGTCGCGCCCGCCTCCCCGCGCCCGTGCCACTGACCCGCGCCAATCGCATTGATCGACTGAGCGACGTTGTAGGTCGCGCCCGCAGGATCGGAGTCGGGATGCGTGAAGCCGGTGATGCGCTTCGCCTGGTAGTCCTTGAGCACGTGCACGCCGCCGGCCGGCAGCACCCACAGCACCGCGAGGATCACGACCACCGCGCCGGCGCCCAGCGCCGCGAGGTGCACCCAGCGCACTCCCGCCACGAAGAGAACGGCGGCGAGCGCGGCGGCGTAGACCATCGCCGTGCCGATGTCGGGCTGGACGAAGACGAGCAGGATCGGGAGACAGCCGAGCACGATCGCCTCGACGACCGTGCGGCTCTCGCCCAACCGCCTCGCCCGATCGGCGAGGAATCCGGCCAGGAACAGGACGAACAGCAGCTTCCCGAACTCGGACGGCTGGAAGCGGAAGAAGCCGATGTCGAGCCAGCGCTTCGAGTGGCGCGAGACCGTGCCGCCGAGGAGCACGATCAGCATCAGGCCTGCGGTGCCGAGGTAGATCGCGCGCTTGTGCCGGCGGTAGAGCTGCGGCTCCACGAAGAGGAGCCCGACGAAGCCTGCGAGCCCAACCGCCGCGTACACGCCCTGGCGGACGAGGTAGTAGTTCGCGTTGCCCGGGACGTCATGGGCGGTGATCCCGCCGATCGCCCAGAGCCCGAACGCGAGCAGCCCGGCCATGGCGCCCAGCAGCACCCAGTCCAGCCGTCGGACCGCCGACGTCGCGCCGGCGGCCTCAGCCCGGTGCGGCCGGAGGCTTCGTGCTCGGGTGCCGACGGCCTCGATCATTGATGGCCCGCCTGGTGACACTGCCGCGCTTCTGGGGTGCGAGAAGCAAGCCAGGCAAGGACGCAGGGAGCGTTCGTACCTGAGAGGTACGAGCGCGACTGAGGACGCGGCATGGCGCCGCTTATCGCGCGCCAGAAGCCGGAGGGTGTTGCCAGGCGGGCCATCTAATCGGAGTGGATCGACCCCACCGATCCGCTGCGATGGAAGTACTGCTCGAAGACCTTCAGCGCGGCGGGGGCGGCTGCGTCACCGCCGTGGCCGCCGTTCTCGATCAAAGCGCAGACGACGAGCTTCGGGTCCTCGCCGGCCGTGGCCGGCCCGTAGCCGCACCACCACGACTGGTCCTGCGGGCCGGAATAGCCGAACTGCGGTAGGTGGATGATCTTCTCCGCGGTGCCGGTCTTGCCCGCGATCGGGATCGGGAAGTTCCCAAAGACGCCGTAACCGGTGCCGAGCGGCGAGTGCGTCGCCTGGTAGAGCCCGTCCTGGACGACCGCGAGCGAGATCGGATCGAGCCCGACGGACTGCGGTGCCGGGGGCGTGAACCGGTGGACGATGCGCGCCGGGGAACGCGCACTGCCGCCTCCGACCTCGACGTCCTGCACCAGGTGCGGGCGCACGAGCTTGCCGCCGTTCGCGAGCAGCGCATAGAACCGCGCCATCTGCAGCGGCGTCACGAGCAGGTCCTTCTGGCCGATCGTCAGCTGGATCGAGTCGCCCGTCTTCCAGAGGCTGTCGATGCGCCAGTTGGGATCGGTCTTGGCGGTGAACGTCCGCTTGCGCCACTCGGGCGTCGGCAGCAGGCCGGCGGCCTCGGGGCCGACGTCGACGCCGGTGCGACGCCCGATGCCGAACCTCGCCGCCCAGGCCTGCAGCGGGTGGCCCTGGCTCGGCGGCAGCTTGTAGAAGTCGAAGCCCAGTTGGTAGAAGAACGTGTCGCACGACTGCGCGATCGCGGTCGGCAGAGTCATCGTCGTGTTGACGTAGGGGTCCCAGTTCTTGAAGACCTGGTCGACCTGGCCGGTGTATTCGTTGTAGACGGTGTAGCTCCCGGTGCACGCGAGCTCGCTCGAGGGCGAGATGATCCCGGTCTGGAGCGCCGCGAGTGCCGTCACCGGCTTGAAGGTCGAGCCGGCCGGATAGACGCCGCTGATCGCACGGTTCAGGGACGGGTAGTTGGCCCGCTCTGCGGTCGCGCCCGCGAGGCCCGCATGCCGGAGCCGGCGCGTGGTCACGTGGCCCGTGTAGACCTTCGGCTCGTACGTCGGGTTCGAGGCCATCGCCAGGATCGAGCCGTCGTGCGGGTCCATCGCCACAATCGCGCCGCCGTCCGAGGCCCACTGGCCGTCGACGTGCGCCTTGTTGATCCCATAGACGAGCGCCCGCTCCGCCGCGTGCTGCAGATTGAGATCGATGGTCAGCTTGATCGACTCGCCAGGGACCGCCTCGCGCTTCGTCTCGAGCTGGCTGCGGGGACGGCCGAGTGAGTCGACGCGGAGCTGCGCGAGCCCAGCCTGCCCGCGGAGGTACGAGTCGTAGCCCGCCTCGACCCCGGCCTCGCCGATCTTGTCTCCGGCCGCGTAGCCCTTGCTCTTCAACTGCTTGAGCTGCTGCGCCGAGATCTCGTTCACGTAGCCGAGCACGTGCGCCGCGGTCGAGCTGTGTGTGTAGCCACGGAGGAAGGTGTCCGTGACGCGCACGCCCGGAAACTCCTGCATGTGCTCGTAGAGGTAGTTGATCGGCGCGGTGCGCTTCACGTCCTCGCGCACGACCACGGGCGTGATCGGGTCGTTGCCGCGCCTTTTGATCGCGTGGAGCATCTCGAGCACGGGCACGTTCACGACCTTGGAGAGGCGCTTCAGCTCGGCCTTCCGCGCGACCCAGGTGTCGGGCAGGTCGGCGGGGTAGAGCTGGACGGCGGTGCCGGGGATGTTGGTCACGAGCGGGTCGCCGTCGCGGTCGAGGATCTGCCCGCGCGGAGCCTCGATGCGCACCGAGCGGAGCTGGTTGTCGAGCGCCGCGCGCAGATACTGCGGGCCCGAGAGCACCTGCAGCGCCCAGAGGCGGAAGAAGAGCACGGCGAAGGCGGCCAGCGCGACGACCCCGAGGATCGCGATCCTCAGCGCGAGCTGCGGCGTGAAGCGGTACGGGCCCTCGACGCGCGGGTCGGGCGGCAGGAAGCGGTCGGAGCCGGAGCGGTCGGCGCGCGAGCCGGTGCTAGCCAAGGAGCCGCACCTCCGTGGCGACCTCCGGCGGCTTCGCGATCGCGAGCGCGCGCCGCGTCAGCGCGTAGACCGGCAGCGTCAGGAGCAGGTTGAGCCCGACCTTCGGCGGCAGGGCCTCGAGCAGCACGGTCCGCGCCGAGACCGGGTCGCCGAGCAGGTAATGGAGGATGAGCGCGCCGAGCTGGACGAGGATCGTTGCGACCGCGACCGAGACGAACGGCGCGTGCGCCCGGTCGCGGCCGGTGGTCTCGCCGTAGCGGCCGATCCAGTAGCCGGCGATGGTGAGCAGCAGGGAGGTGACCCCGAGCGTGGCGAGGTTCGCGGTGTCGACGAGCAGGCCGGCGAAGAACCCACACGCCGCGCCGTAGATCGAGCCCCGCAGGAGCGCGATCGCCATCAGCGTCAGCAGGACGACGTCGGGGTAGCCGCCGAGGATGTCGATCTGCGAGAAGATCGTCACCTGCAGGATGGCGGCCACGAAGATCAGGCCCGCCGCCTTCGCCGGCTCCAGCAGGAGGTTCGGGCTCACCTCTGCGTCCGGCTCTTAGGGACGAGCACGAGCACCGAGCGAAGCGAGTCGAAGTGGACGCGCGGCGAGACCTGCGCCTCCCAGTAGAGGTCGACCTCGCTCTGCGAGGCGCCGCTGACGTAGCCGATGGGGATGCCTGCCGGGTAGATCGAGCTGAGACCGGCGAGGCGCCAGCCCTGCGTCACGATCGTGTCGCCGGGGCTCACCACCTGCGACTTCCTCACGCGGTCGAGGGTGAGCGTGCCCGGGCCCTGGCCGTGGCCCAGGATCCCGGTGGCGTTCGTCTCGAGGTCGAGCGCGGAGACCTTCAGGTTCGGGTCGGTGAGCAGGGTCACCTGCGCCGAATGGCCGGCCACGGCGCTGACCTTGCCGACCAGGCCGTCGGCCGTCACGACCGGGTCGTCCTTGCGGATGCCGTCGGCGGAGCCCGCGGCGATCCCGACCTGCTGCTGGAACTCGCTCGGCGAACCGGAGATGACGTCCGTCGGGACCGGTTGGTAGTCCTGCGGGAAGCGCGGCAGTCCGACGTAGTGCAGCTGGCGCCTCAGGTCGGCGTTCTCCTGCGCGGCGTTCGTGTTCTGGATCACCCGCTGGGTGAGCAGGTCGACCTGCGCACGCAGCCGCTCGTTCTCGGACTTCGCGTGGATCAGCCCCGCGAACCAGCCGTACGCGTCCCGGAACGGCTGCGCCACGCGGTTTGCGCCGATCTCGAACGGCCGTAGCACCGTGGCGCCCGCGCTCTGGACGCCGTACAGGCCGCCGCCGGCCGGCTCGCGGAAGTAGACCGTGATCAGGATCAACGAGAGCAGCACGAGCACTCCCGCCACGACGCGCCGCTTGAGGGCGGTGGCACTGCGGGAGGACAACCCGGTGGGCCTGGAGCGAGGGACGGGGGACCCCAGGACCGCAATCCGTGCGCTGCGGTTCCTTTGCTGCACGAGAACGCTCTAGTGTAGGGAAGAGCCCGGCGGGCCGCGAATTTAGAGGGTTGGCCTAAGGACGGTGGTTGTTGCGGCGCTTGGCCGCCTGGCTGCGGTGGATGGCCTCGAACTCCTCGAGGCTGCGGCCGGAGCCGACCGCGACGCAGGTCAACGGGCTCTCGGCGAGGTGCACCGGCATCTGCGTCTCGTGGCGGAGGCGCTCGTCGAGGCCGTTCAGCAGTGCGCCGCCGCCGGCCAGGACGATGCCGCGGTCCATGATGTCCGCCGCCAGCTCGGGCGGGGTCTTGTCGAGAGTCGACTTGCTCGCCTCGATGATCTGCGCGACCGGGCCCTCGAGCGCGCGCCGCACCTCCTCGGAGGAGAGGATCACCGTCTTCGGCAGGCCGGTGAGCATGTCGCGCCCGCGCACCTCGGCCTGCACCTCTTCCTTGAGGTCGAAGGCGGAGCCGACCTCGAGCTTGATCTCCTCGGCCGTCTGCTGGCCGACGAGCAGCTTGTACTCGGTCTTGATGTGGCTGATGATCGCCTCGTCCATCTCGTCGCCGCCGACCCGGAGGCTCTGGCTGACGACGATGCCGCCGAGCGAGATGACCGCGACCTCGGTCGTGCCGCCGCCGACGTCCACGATCATGTTGCCGGTGGGCTCCGCGACCGGGAGGCCGGCCCCGATCGCGGCGGCCATCGGCTCCTCGATCAGGTAAGCCTGGCGCGCGCCGGCGCTGAGCGTCGCCTCCTCGACCGCGCGCTTCTCGACCCCGGTGACGCCGCTCGGGACGCAGACGACGACGCGCGGGTGCGCGAAGCGGTGCTGGTGGACCTTCTGGATGAAGTGCCGCAGCATCTGCTCGGTGACGTCGAAGTCGGCGATCACGCCGTCCTTGAGCGGGCGGATGGCCGAGATCGTGCCCGGGGTGCGGCCGAGCATGCGCTTGGCCTCGACGCCGACCGCGTGCACCTCGCCGGTGCGCTGGTCGATCGCGACGACGCTCGGCTCCGAGAGGACGATCCCGCGGCCGCGCACGTAGACCAGCGTGTTCGCGGTGCCGAGATCGACCGCCATGTCACGACCGCCGAAGCCGTTGAAGTAGCCCAGGACACCCATCGGCCCGCACGAGTCTAGCGACGCCACGTCGAATCTTCCCTCTTTGCGGAAATCGCGCCGGACACGCGTAAGGACCGGGCTCGGGACGACACCTACTGGGCATGAGGACCGAGACGACCAAGGCGCCGGCGGAGGAGGAGGTCGTCCGCTGGCGGCGCGATCAGCTCGTCGCCGCGGGGTTCCGCGCTTCCCTCGCGACGGCCGTCGCGCTCGACGGCCGCTAAGACCTCCACGCGCTGATCGAGCTCGTCGAGCGCGGCTGCCCACCGTCGCTGGCGGTACGGATTGTCGCACCGCTCGAGCAGGAGCCCGCGGCATGAGCGCTGTGCGCCCGGATACGGTCCCGGTGATGGAGCCCGAGACGACAGCGCAAGTGCCGGTCGTCACGCCGTCGGGCTCGCTGGACGCCGAGTCGCGCGAGTGGCTCGACGCGCTGCGCTCCGCAGACGCCGCGACGCGCGACGACGCGATCGGGCGCCTGCATGCGCTGCTGCTGCGGGCGGCGCGCTTCGAGGTCTCACGCCGGCGAGCCGCGCAGCCGCACCTCCGCGGCGGGGATCTCGACGACGTGGCGACCCAGGCCGCCGACGACGCGGTCGTGAACGTCCTGCGGCGGCTGGACGACTTTCGCGGAGCCAGCCGGTTCACGACCTGGGCCTACAAGTTCGCGCTCTACGAGGCGGCGGTGAAATTGCGGAAGCGAGCCTGGCAGGGACGCGAGGTGCCCGTCGAGCCGGAAGCCTGGGGCCTGTTCGCAGGCT